>PLMO01000128.1:0-12692 GCA_003142515.1 Bacteroidales bacterium | reverse complement strand
CTCTTCATCGCCCGGCGAATGGTCATTCTCGCTTCAGAAGATATCGGAAATGCGAACCCGAATGCCTTGTTGCTGGCTAATGCCTGCTTTCAGGCTGTGAATGTGATCGGCTATCCCGAATGTGACCTGATCCTTTCGCAAACCGCGATCTACCTTGCATGTTCCGTAAAGAGCAATGCTTCCTACAAAGCCATACGGAGTGCAAAGAAAGCTTTCCTGGAAATGGGAGATCAGCCGGTTCCACTGCCCATCCGCAATGCACCCACTAAGCTGATGAAGAACATCGGCTACGGGAAAGACTATAAATATGCCCATGACTACGAAAACAACTTTGTAGATCTGGAATTCCTTCCGGAGAAGTTATCCGGTAAAAAGTTCTACGATCCGCAGGATAATGCACGCGAAAACGAACTCAGGGCAAGGTTGAAAGCATTGTGGAAGAAAAAGTATGGCTATTANNTCAATTATTATGTTACCAGAAGTCCCAAAATTAAGTCACACCACGAAGGGGAATTTTTTCCTGATCGCCGGTCCTTGTGTCGTGGAAGATGAAAAAATGCCGATGGAGATTGCAGAAAAGATCTTCAGGATCACGGAATCGCTTGAGATTCCCTTTATTTTCAAGGCATCCTATAAAAAAGCCAACCGGTCGAGAGTCGATTCCTTTGCGGGCATAGGGGATAAAAAAGCCCTTGAGTTGATCCGGAAAGTGGGAGAGCATCTTAACATCCCCACGCTCACCGATATTCATACGGAAGAAGAAGCCATCCGGGCTGCCTTGTATGTAGATGTGCTACAGATCCCTGCATTCCTTTGCCGGCAGACTGAATTGCTGATCGCGGCCGGGAGAACGGAGAAAGTGATCAACATCAAGAAGGGACAGTTTGCTTCTGCATCTTCTATGAAATTTGCCATCGAGAAGATCAACTATGCCGGAAATAAAAAGGTGATCCTGACCGAACGGGGAAACTCATATGGATACCAGGATCTCGTGATAGACTTCAGGAACATCCCGGAAATGCAGCGGTTAAAAGTTCCGGTTGTCATGGATGTGACACATTCGCTGCAACAACCCAACCAGTCAGCCGGCATAAGCGGCGGGCATCCCGAACTGATCGAGACCATCGCAAAAGCGGCCATTGCCTGCGGAGCCGACGGGATCTTCATCGAAACGCATCCACATCCGGCCACCGCAAAATCAGATGGTGCCAACATGCTCAGGCTCGACTTGTTGGAAGAACTGTTGAAGAAACTTATAAGGATCAGAAAAGCCCTATAATTATTTACGATTTACGATTGTAGATTGCATTTGTCTGATTATTCGATCGACATTCTTTTGATTCCACCTGTTTCCTCATAGAACTGGACCTTCCATTTGTTTGAAGGAAGGAAGGAAACAATACCGAGTTGGCTTACAAGGCACTGGGTTTCTTCCGTCAGGTTTTCATCCACTTTTACAGTTACTCTGACCAGTTCAGGGATGCGATAATAAAAACCATGAACTTTGTTTGCTTCGCTTCCCCTTTTCAGATAATTGGCAACTGCACTGGTGGTTCCCGAACGCTGTACCTTGATGGTGACGATCTTTCCGCCAGGTTCGTCGAGTTCCATCATGCCTTTTGATTTCATGTATTTGAAGATGGGTACTTCTGTGTTGACCTGGTTCGGATTGGGAGTATAATAAAAGGAAAAAGTGAGTGTTTTATGAAGGCTGATACCGGTGAAAAGCTTCAGGTATTCTTTCTCCATCTGCTTTAATTGGGAATCCATATACTCGAGGGTTTCCCTGTTGTAATTCACCTCCTGGAAACCGCTGATAAGATTAAACCGGTTGTCCTTGATCTTTACAATGTAATCCGATGCTTCCTTGGCCTTTTGCTCCGGGGATTTCTCTATGACGGTCCTTTTGAGGTACTGCCGTTCCAAGGTCATTGTATCGATGTTCACTTTACGAATGATGGTATCTACTTTCTCAAAGAAATTCACATCCGCAGAATATTTAAAGACTTCAGGAAAGACATCTTTCTCTGTTGCCAACCCCGGTTCTTCTTTATTGATGATCTTTTCTTCTTTGGCAACTGTGTCAATGCGTTCAGGGATGGTACCAAGAATCAGCCCTGATTCGGTAAATGACAACAGACCGGCTTGATCGCCCTTCGACAATTTTCCTGCAAGTTCAAGAAAATAGTACTGGTCGGGATCCGGCTGCTGCGATGTGGTGACTGTCATGCCGGTGATCTTATATTCCACCGAATTGGCCATCACGACATTCTTTAATCCTAAGTATTTCAGGGCATATTCGGAATAGGGCCCTTTGTAATTCTCGATCCGGTCGATGTTTACATCGATCCTGATTACCGTTCGCGGAAGCGAATAAAATATACCTTCCTTCCCAGGAGGAATAGAATTATTATCAATATGAAAAACATTTATCTGGGAAAATCCCATATTCAGGAAAAATCCTGAAAGGATGAAAATAAAGGCAAAAAAAGTTCTGTGCATTTTCTTTGTTTTTAAAGGATGATGTTGATCCGTTCCCCTCTTTTATCCGATCGCCCGTTTTTTTCTGAGCAGGAATAACCCTGCAAAAGTAATAATTCCATTAACAAGCAATAGTTCAAAACCGAATTTGTAGCCTCCTAAAAGCACATCCGAATAATTGCTGAGAAAATAACAGAATACCGGTGAAGCGATTACTACTACCGGCACCCAGCGATCTTTCACGTTGTAAGGCATGAACAACCCGAATGCATACAAACCCAGCAATGGCCCATAAGTATATCCTGCAATAGTAAACAATTTATCGATCACGGCCCTGTCATTGATGGCCCTGAATACTATGATAACCATTAGTAAAATCAAGGCAAAACTAATATGGACCATGTACCGTACCCGTTTCTTTTGTTTTTCATCAAGATCGGCCCGCTTGTCAAGTCCCAGGAAGTCGATGCTGAAACAGGTGGTGAGGGATGTCAATGCCCCATCGGCACTCGGGTAAGCCGCTGATATCAACCCGACCAGGAATACCATCCCGGCAACAGGACCGAGGTATTGGATGGCGATCATCGGAAAAAGATCATCCGTCCGTAAAGGGACTTTTATTCCCGCCCGGTCGGTGTAAATAAAAAGGACTGCCCCGAGGAAAAGGATGATGAAGTTCACAAAAACCATGATCCCGGTAAAGGTGAACATGTTTTTTTGAGCATCTTTCAGGCTTCTGCAGCTGAGGTTCTTTTGCATCATCTCCTGATCCAGCCCGGTCATAACAATCGCGATAAAAGCACCGCTGAGCAGCTGTTTAAGGATAAACCGCTTATCGTGCCAGTCGCTGAAAAACATCTTTGAGTAGGCGCTGTGAATCACATCCGCCGACATGGCAGGAAGGGAACTACCCAGGTTCCTTATGATGAACCCGATGGAAAATACCAGTGCCAGCAGCATAAAGGTTGTCTGGATCGTGTCGGTCCAGATGATTGTTTTTATACCTCCTTTCAATGTATAGAGAAGGATCAGGATGATAAAGATCAAGACGGTCATCCCGAAAGGGATCTTCCATGCATCAAACACGAACACCTGCAAGACGTTGACAATGAGAAACATCCGGAATGAAGCCCCAATCACCCTTGACAGGATAAAATAAAAAGCGCCCGATTTGTATGACCAAAACCCGAAGCGGGTCTCGAGGTAAGAATAGATCGAAGTAAGGTTAAGCCGGTAGTAGAGCGGCATCAGCACCGTTGCAATGACGGTATATCCGAACACATAACCCACCACGAGCATCATGTACGAAAATTGAGTGGAACCCACCCAGCCAGGGACAGACATAAAAGTGACGCCCGACATGGAAGCGCCGATCATTCCGTAGGCCACCACAAACCAGGGAGAGGCTTTGTTGCCGATGAAAAAAGCGCGGTTCGTGGCCCTCCTGGCTGTGATCCAGGTAACGATAAACAGCAGTGCGGTATAGGCAAGAAAAGTGATGAGGATGGTTACAGAATTCACGCGGTTTAGATAATCGGTTCCTATTTATTTTTCGTTCCGGAAACTGCTTCCGCAAAGGTGATCAGGTCAGGGAAAACAAAATCAATGCAGTGATGGATTTTCCTCGCCTGGTTGAGATCTTCCGAAAGGAAGACATTTACCATTTTCAACCGCTTGCCGAAAATCATATCCGAAATGGAATCGCCCACCATAACAGATCGTTGAAAGTTGATTCCGGGAAACTCTTTCCTGGCCAAGAGAGCCATTCCTACATTGGGTTTCCTTTTTACAGAACCTTCCATTTCAAGATGGGGACTATGATAGATCCGGTCAATCCTTCCTCCATGGCTTTCAATTTCAGCGATCATCTTCCGGTGAAGAATCTCAAGTTCTTTCTCAGTCATCAGGCCTTTCCCGATACCCTGCTGGTTGCTAACCACGATGATCCGGGAAAATTCCTTTGAAAGGATTTTCAAGGCTTCCGTTACGCCCGGAAGAAATCCGAACTGCTCCCACTTCTGCACATACCCACCAAGGATCCGTGTATTAATCACGCCATCCCGGTCGAGGAAGAGAGTCCAGCCGGAATCAATCATCAAATCGTTTAAATTCATCCTGTGCAGTCATGTAATCCTCTGGGATCCCGATATCCAGGAAATATCCCTTAGCTGGATAACCATAGATTCCCGATTCCTTATAGCACTTTTCAAAACAATCTTTTTCAATTGAAAATTTCTTTCCGAAAGAAGAGGACACCAGGAAATTTTTGTTGATCAGGTAGACTCCTCCGTTAATATAGCCCGGATCGGATTTCAGGTTCTTTTCAAAAAATCCCGTCACCCGTTTTTCAGTATCTAAATAAACAGTTCCAAAACGTGAGGTATCATCCAGGTAACGGAGTGCTATCGTAAGATCGGCACCGATCTTTTGGTGAAGATGCTGCATTGCCTGCAGGTCGATGCGGAACATGCTGTCGCCGTTCATAGCAAAGGCAGATTCACCTTCTACCTGTCCAAGCGCGTTCAGAATGCCGCCACCTGTTCCCAGCGGTTCTTCTTCAATGGCATAGGAGATGGTAAGTTGTTTGTAACTACCTTTAAAATGTTCCTGTATCATTTCCCGCTTGTAGCCAACCGAAAGAATGACTTTCTGAATTCCCTGACCGGTCAGAAAGTTCAACAGGTATTCCAGAAATGGTTTATCATTGACCAATGCCATGGATTTTGGCAGGTCATTTACCACCTTCTGCAGTCTTGTGCCAAAGCCACCCGCAAGAATTATTGCTTCCAATACCCGGGTTATTTAGGAAAGATCGTCGATTCAACGTATTCGCAAATGATGTGCCCGATCATAATATGGGATTCCTGGATCCTTGGCGTTTCCGTAGATGGAACATTAATAAGGAAATCACAGAGTTCCTTCATTTTACCGCCTGTTGCTCCGGTCAGGCCAACTGTGATTATCCCCATCTCGCGGGCCGTTTCGAGTGCACGGATGATATTTCCGGAATTTCCAGAAGTAGAGATGGCGATCAGCACATCCCCTTCATTTCCGATCCCACGCAGGATCCTGGAATAAACTTCATCGAAGGAATAATCATTTGCTACTGCTGTAAGATAGGAAGTATTTACATGCAAGGCCTCTGATGGAAGTGGTGCCCGGTCATAGTTGAACCGGCCGGAAAACTCGGCAGACAGGTGTTGTGCATCGGCAGCACTCCCGCCATTACCGCAGAAGAGCACCTTGTTGCCATCACCAAATGATTCCGCACAGGTATCTGCAACCTTTCGGATCACTTCAATCAGGCGCTCATCAGCCAGTATGCGTTGCTTCGTAAGAATAGATTCATTTATGGCTTCCTTAATTCTCATCAAAATAATTTTCTACAAATATAGCCTATAAAATAATTAAATGCGGGAATTCAGAATGCAAGAATTCAAAATTAATTGACAATGGATAATTGATAATTATTTCGCTATTTCGTTATTTTTTTAAAGCGTCCAGGTAGATAATCCCTTACTGGTAAATTCAAAACGTTTTGCTTGTCCTCCGAACTTCTTCAGTGCTTCAATCACTCCGGAACGGGTAGTTCCGGGACAATAGAAGAACATAAAGCCGCCGCCGCCTGCACCGGAGATTTTCCCTCCTGTTGCTCCATGTTGCATGGCTGTTGAATAAATTTCATCAATGAAAGGATTGGTGATCCCTGCCGCCATATTCTTTTTGAACTGCCATCCAAAATCAAGGATCTGGCCGATTTTTCCAAGTTCTCCCTTCAGCAATGCTTCCTTCATCATCACAGCCTGTTCTTTCAGCTTGTGCATAGCCTCTATCGCTTTCTCATTATGGTTGGTGACATTTTTTGATTGTTGTTCAATGATGACAGACGATAACCGGCTGGTTTCAGTGTGATAAAGGATCAGGTTATGCGACAGTTCATCCAGGTACTTTTCATGGATCCGCAACGGGTTCACGATCACCTTATCGTCCTTCGAAAATTCCATAAAATTGACACCGCCGAAAGTTGCTGCATACTGATCCTGCTTCCCTCCTGCCATGCCCAGGTCGATCCGTTCGATCTCATAGGCAAGATGCGCCAGGTCATATTCCCCCAGCGGCAAACCCAGCCATTCGGCAAAGGCGCCGAGGATCGCCACAACCAATGTGGATGAGGTTCCAAGTCCTGATCCAGGAGGCGCATCCACATAGGTTGTAAGCTCAAACGACAGCGGCATTTTTACAAAATCTTTGACGACCCGGTTGTAGATCCCCTTTACCAGGTCAAGTTTACCGTCGATAGGCAGAATGGTCGTACTCGTGAAAGTATAGTGCTCATTTTTATCGACCGAATTCAGGACGATCTTATTGTCATCCCTGGGAAAGATGGTCGCATAGGCATACATGCTGATGGTTGCATTCAGGATAGAGGACCCATAAATGTCGGAATATGGTGCAACATCGGTGCCTCCACCTGCCAGGCTGATCCGTAAAGGTGCTTTACTTCGTATTAACATGAAGTTTAAGTGTTAATTTCTTATGATCTGTTTACTATATTATGAATGAAAGTACAAATTAAAAAGTCATCATTTGGATTCATATGAATGATTATTGTCTGGTTGATTTCAGATTAAGAATCAATGGCTACCTATTTCCGTTACCCAAAATAACTACCTGTTAATGAACCTGATTTTCTTGATGACTATTATATCTTTAAGCTCACTTTTATCAGAAAATGAGATTTGTAAAAATACGTAATCTTTTGGATTTCGCGGTGAACATGAGGCTAAATATCCTTCTTACTCCTGATAAAAAAGAAAGGTTTATGTGAAGATATCAAACCATATATAATCACCTCCGTCTGAACAAAATCCTGAAAAAGGATAGTATAAAAGTATGATCTCTGAAGGATCGGGAACAACCAAAATTAATTCAGCACTATCTTTTCTGTCCTGTTCGTGTTATTTGTCCTGATTTTAATCAGATAAACGCCTTTCGGATATCCGGAAAGATCTATTAACAATGGGGAATCTGCATGAACAGCCGTAAAATCATATTGATGAATCAACATTCCCATGTTATTAAAAAGAAAGATATTTACATTGGGTATATCTATAATGAACTTGATTTTCAACTTTCCATCCGTCGGGTTAGGGTAAGCTGTACCAGGATCAATCCTGTTCGCCTGTTCCTTTCTTATAACCAACAATGAATCACAGGAAGAATTTGTTCCGAGCGGATTTGTCACAGTAATGCAAACCTGGTAATTTCCATAATCAGAATACAGATGGGAAGGATTTCTAAGGGTTGAGTGCTCTCCGTCACCGAATGACCAGTCCCATGAGGCAGCTCCTTTGGCCTGCCCTGTAAAATCAACTTCAAGGTCATTTGTTAAATTCGATTCTGAGGTAAAATGAGGTTTCATTGGTGGTTCGACATAGACTGAATCACATACTGATCCTGATCCACAACTGTCGGTAGCAGTAAAACAAACATAGTAGACATACAATCCGCTAGTATAGGTATGAACCGGGTCATGTGCTGTTGAATAAGTACTGTCGCCGAAATCCCAATAACGAGAAGAAATGATTGGTGATGTAGCAGAATCAATAAAATGAACTTCAGTATAATCTAAAAAGTAGGAAAACTGCACCTTTGGTCCGGGACAGGTAACGTCAACCGTCTTGCATTTGAAGGAGGAGCCGCAACTGTCTGCTAAAGTCAGGCATACCAGATAAGACCCGGGAGCCGAATAGGTATGCACGGGGTTCTGAAGGTTGGAAGTTGTTCCATCCCCAAAATTCCATAACCGGGATAGGACGATTGGTGGCGAAGATTCATCAAGGAACGTGACATCAGGGTAATCCAGCGTGAAGGAAAAGTCCACATGAGGAAGTGGACAGTTTATTTCAACCTCCTGACACTTGATCGATGAACCACAACTGTCTGAGGCAGTTAAGCAAACCTGGTAAGTCCCGGACGCCAAATAGGTATGCACGGGGTTCTGATCATTAGAAGTTGTTCCATCCCCAAAATCCCAGGACCAGGAAGTGGCATTCGGAGAAGTCTCATGAAAAGATACTTCGAACTGATGAATGGAAGTGTAAAAACTTGCAACAGGAGCAGGACATATGGTGTATATTACCGTTAACTTGGGCCGCCAACTCGCCATCGGGTTATCACTGGAAGCAAATGCAAGACACCGGTATCTTTCTTCTGTTTGTTGCCGGAAAAGCCATCCAAAATTGGATTCCGGATGAGAGACCATATCCTGAACATGGTTGGTAAGATCCAGGTAATAAGTTTCAGTATTGGATGTGGATTGAGGAACTATGACCGGATTATTCATTGAAGCGGCAGGTTGAGTGTTCCATGTAACCTGGTTTTCATCCCAATCCGTCAGCACGCGTAAAAAATACGATGCATTGGCACCTGAATCCATTTGGTAATGGCCTGTATTCAGGTTTGTAGTCAGTTTCAGGATTGCTTCCAGTACCGTAGCATTAGTTGGGATAGGCGTCAGATCAAAACGGATTAAACTTCGCATAATAAAAAAATTCCCTTGAGCTGTCCAGGCATTCGCGATAAAATCATATCCATCTCCATAAGGCTGATTGGGTTGGTCAGTGCGAAAGGCAGCATCCATACCATTTGCGGGACCGGGTTGAAATACGATTGTATCAACCTGCTGTCCGGAAGTGTTTCCATGTATAAGGAAGAGAAACTGGATTAGGCCTAAAAATAGTATATATCTTTTCATATGTTAAATATTTGATTTAAACTGCATTACGGATTCAGTACACAAAAAATCCTTGTTCAATCAACCATTTTAATCCTTCTATAAAACCATGACATAATAACTCACTATGGATTAATGTCGTAAATATAATAAAAAAAATAATTGAATATCATGTAAATATCAATATAAAACTACAATGTTATAAACAGATCATTTTTTATATAAGAACTAAGAAGGGAAATTTGTCAGGAAGATATTTCAGGAAGAAGCGAATCGATTTCGAAGATCAGGCGTTCCCATGAATATTTTTTCTTTTCTTCTCTCACATTTTCAACGAATTCAGCTTCCTTGTTCATTGAAAAAAAACGATAAATAGCATCTGCAACCTTCCGGGGATCAACATTAACCACATATCCGACTTTCCCGTCGGGAACAGTTTCCGACAATCCCCCAACATTCGTTGTAACCATCGGCCGGTCAAAATGATATGCGATCTGTGTAACACCACTCTGTGTTGCATTTTTGTATGGTTGAACGATAAGGTCTGCAGCACAGAAATACTTGTAAACATCAGTATTGGGAACAAAATCAGCCTTAACAATGATTGAATCTTCCAAGTGAAGTTCTCTGATCAGGTCCAGATATGGCTTGGGATCAGCATAAAATTCCCCCACTACTAACACTTTTACAGGAAACTGACGCAATCGTTCATCGGAAAAGGCCTCAATAAGGATATCCAGTCCTTTGTAATCCCTGATAAAACCGAAAAACAGGATGTATTTTGTAGCCTGATCAAGTTGAAGTAACTCCTTTGCTTCCTCTTTGGGAATGATTTCCCCGAAATTATCATATAAAGGATGTGGGCAATAACGTCGTGGAATCTTCTTATTAAAACGTTCGAGGTCTGCCAGGACAGAACGTGACATTACAACAAATCCCTGAATGGCCTTGATAAAGTATGAGGAGAGCAATTTCCCCCCGGTCATTTTCTCATGTGGAATGATGTTATCCGCGATGGAAATGATTATTGTATGCTTGTTTTTGCGGATAATCCTTGCAATCGTACCAAAGCACGGAGCCATGAATGGTATCCAGTAACGGATGACTACCAGGTCAGGTTTCAACTTACCTAGTTTTCTGCCAACAGAAATCCAGTTGAATGGATTAATGCTGTTAATGGAAATCCTGATATCCAACCCTTCAGGAGGGGCTTCTTTGGAATACTGAGTTTTCCCGGGAAATAAGAAAGAGGGGTACTGGAGCTTAAATGTATGAATAACAACCTTGTCTCCATGATCTATGAATGCTTTTGCCAAACGTTCATTAAAGGTAGAAATACCACCGCCGCGAAAGGGGTAAGCAGAACCGATAATGATCACACTTCGCTTTTCATCCATAATGATGTTAGCTGATTAGCAACCCAATTTCTTTTCAATCAGGTAATTGTTTTTTTCATATGAGGTACGCGAGATCATCTCACCGAGAAAGCCTGCCACAAAAAGCTGTGTTCCCAGGATCATGGCCAGCAGACCAAAGAAGAACAGCGGGCGTTCGGTCATCTTGAATGCCTGCATGAAGAATTTTGCATAGGCAAGATAACCCGCGATGATGAACCCTCCAAGAAAAAGAAGTGATCCCAGTAATCCGAAGAAATGCATGGGTCTTTTCCCAAAACGTGCCGTAAAATTTATGGTCAGAAGGTCGAGGTACCCTTTGAGGAAACGGTCGAGCCCGTATTTCGTCTTTCCATATTTCCGTTTCCGGTGAACCACCACCTTCTCTCCTATCCGGTTGAATCCTGCCCATTTCGCGATAACAGGGATATACCGGTGCATCTCGCCATACACTTCAATGCTTTTTATCACATCGTTTTTGTAAGCTTTCAGCCCGCAGTTGAAGTCGTGAAGTTTGATCCCCGACATTCGCCGTGTGGTCCAGTTGTAAAATTTGGTAGGAATCGTCTTTGATATTGGATCATACCTTTTCTTTTTCCAACCGGAAACCAGGTCATATCCACCGGTACGTATCATCTCATACAACCCGGGTATCTCATCCGGGCTGTCCTGCATATCCGCATCCATGGTGATAACCACATCCCCGGCTGCATTGCTGAAACCCACATTCAGGGCAGCAGCTTTGCCATAGTTTCTGCGGAATTTGATCCCTTTCAGGTTAGTGTTCTGCGCAGCCAGTCCTTCGATGATTTTCCAGGATCCGTCGCGGCTGCCGTCATCCACAAAGAGCACCTCATACGAAAGATGGTTATCCTGCATCACCCGTTCGATCCATGCTGCGAGTTCAGAAAGTGATTCTTCCTCGTTCAAAAGAGGGATAACAACTGAAATATTCATCTAGTTATACCATTTTTTCATCCAATTTATCCTTTTTGCGAATAAAAAGACCGACTATCAATGAAATTACTACACCGAAGATGAGAGAATTGAGAAGCATCGGTCCGAGAGCCATCCTGTTTTCTGTCTTCGTCAATGTTTCATCTATTTTATCCTGTGGCAGGTTATATTTCTGCAACATATCCGCCATTTTTGAGATTTGTTGTTTCATGTATTCAGGATCGATAAAATTGTTGAAAACATAGCTGTAGAGGTTCGAAATGAGAAATCCAATCAACAAAATAACCAGACATGAAACCGCGGCATCGAGGTAAGAGATTTGGTGTTCCTTGGCATGCTTTAACCTGAGATTATTGCAACCAAGAATGGACATCGTAACAGGTATACCAATGACAAAGATCAGGAACGAGAAAATGGCAAAAGTAATGGAGAACATGTTTACATTGAAGATGTAAAACAGGACCGAGAGAACAATTGAAATTCCTGCCAGGATTAAACCATATGGCCAAGCATTTTTTAAAATCATGAGAAAATTTGTTTTCATAGGATTTGATTTTTATTCAATGCAAATTTAAAAAACTTAACACTCCATGATAAATTTATTTGATAGATATGCTCAATTTCTCTATTTTTGCCGCGGGGTAAGTCTTATACGACCAGCTCCCGTCAAACTCCCCCAGGTTCGGAAGGAAGCAAGGGTAAGATGGTCGAGCGGAGCGATATAAGGGGCTTACCCTTTTTAAATGGCGAAATGGCGAAATGGCGAAATGGCGAAATAAAAAACCAGAACCCAGAACCTAATACCTAAAACCTAATACCCAAAAATTCGTAATTCATAATTTGTAATTCGTAATTATGTTACTAAGGGTTCATCCCGAAAATCCCGGTGAGCGTCATCTGAAGATCATCACCGACTGCTTGCACAGCGGGGGGTTGGTGATATATCCCTCGGATACGATCTATGGATTGGGATGCGACATCACACAGATCAAGGCGGTAGACCGGATCGCACATATCAAGGGCATCAAAAGGGAAAAGGCCAATTTTTCCTTTATCTGCCGTGATCTTAGTCACCTTTCCGATTTTACCCGGCCCATACCAAATCATATCTTCCGCCTGATGCG
>PLMO01000133.1 GCA_003142515.1 Bacteroidales bacterium | reverse complement strand
GCAGAGATGATCCGGGAAAACCGTAATTATATACTGATCGGCCCGGGCCGTTGGGGTACGCGCGACCGCTGGATTGGTGTGCCGGTGACCTGGCCGCAGATCTCCCATGCAAAAGTGATTGTGGAGACGAGCATAGAAGGTTTTCCGCTGGATGCATCTTCCGGATCGCATTTCTTTCACAACGTGACTTCCATGAATGTCGGGTATTTCTGTATTCAGCCTGAATTCTCAAAAAGTTTTATCCGGTACGATATTTTAATGGCACAAAAGGATCTGCGGAAGACACAATATTTTACAATTGTCAGGTTTGAAAAACCCCTCACCATTAAAATGGATGGGAAAAAACGGATTGCGGTTATTACGTGGTAACGCATGACGCGTGACGGTGTACCGCGTTTCTTATGAGTTTGTCAGGTACTCGTGCATCGATCGTGCAGCTTTTCGACCGGCACCCATAGCAAGGATGACGGTTGCCGCTCCGGTAACAATATCACCCCCTGCCCAGACCCTGTCCATTGATGTTTTACCGGTATTTTCATCAACCACGATCGTTCCTTTTTTTGAAACTTCAAGTCCGGGCGTGGAATTCGGAATGATCGGATTCGGACTATTACCGATAGCAACAATACATGCATCCATCGGCATAATGAATTCGGAGCCATCGATCCGGATCGGTTTTCTTCTGCCCGACTGATCCGGTTCTCCCAATTCCATCCTGGAACATTCAATTTCTTTAAGCCACCCGTTCTCATCGCCAAATAATTTTTCCGGGAGCGTTAAAAAGTGAAAGATAACCCCTTCTTCTTCAGCATTCTCAAATTCTTCAAGTCTGGCCGGTAATTCGGTACGGGACCTCCGGTAGACAATATAAACTTCTTCAGCTCCCAACCTAAGGGCTGTGCGTGCACAATCCATTGCAACGTTACCTCCACCGACAACGGCCACTTTTTTATGTCTTTTTACCGGAGTATATGTTTTCGGGTATTGGAATGCTCTCATCAGGTTCACACGTGTAAGATATTCGTTGGCAGAATAAACGCCATTCAGGTTTTCTCCCGGTATTTCCATAAACCATGGAAGGCCGGCGCCCGTGCCCAAAAATATAGCATCATATTCCTCCAGCATTTTCTTTAATGATTTTGTTTTACCGACCACATAATTACAGACAAGCTTAACACCCAGTTTTTGAAGATAATCAATCTCCCTGCTCACCACTCTTCCCGGAAGACGGAATTCAGGAATGCCGTATGTGAGGACCCCGCCAGGTTCGTGCAAAGCTTCGAACATGGTTACATCATGACCGACTAAAATCAAATCACCAGCCACTGTGATTCCTGCAGGCCCGGAACCGATTACTGCAACTTTCTTCCCGGTATTCTTATTTATTTCCGGTAATACAATTTGAGCCTGTAACGCCTCCCACTCAGCAGCATATCGTTCAAGACGACCTACAGCTATAGGTGCACCTTTTTTACTCAATATGCATTTAATTTCACACTGCTCCTCCTGAGGGCACACCCTGCCGCAAACTGCCGGCAGGCAATTCTTTTCTTTTAATAATTTAATAGAACCGGCAAAATCTTCATCAGCAATACATTTAATAAATCCGGGAATGTCAATCTCTACCGGACAGCCATCTATGCATAATGGTTTTTTACATTGAAGGCATCTTTTTGCTTCGGCTACAGCCATTTCAGGTGTGTATCCCAATGCAACCTCATTGAAATTTCTTCGCCTGATGAAATGAGGCTGCTTTGGCATTTCGACTCTGTTGAGATTCAACGTTTTCTTTTCTGCCATTTTATATTCCTCCGCATCCAGAATGATGAACCAGAAAAGCTTCTTCGTTTAAATATTGTTTTCTTCTCTTTGCCAATTCTTCCCAATCGACATATCTGCCGTCGAAATCCGGGCCATCAACACAGGCAAATTTCATTTTTCCGTCGACAGTGCACCGGCATACACCACACATTCCTGTTCCGTCAATCATGATCGTATTAAGGGTAACAATTACCGGGATATTGAAATGAGAATATTCTTTCGTCGTTTTATAGGATAACGTCATACATCCGTTTGCGATAACCCTGTCAGGTTTAATTCCGGTTTCTCTTATTATATCTTCGCCTTTTTTTATATGCCCCTTATAACCATAACTGCCGTCTCTTGTTAGTTTAATCACTTTATCACTGAACTCCGATAATTTATTTTCCCAGTAAAGAAGATTTTTGCTTCGTCCTTCCATAATGGTCACGACATAGTTTCCTTTTTGTTTTAAGGCTCTGACCACCGGATAAATGGACCCCATTCCGAAACAACCGCCGATACAGACTACAGTTCCGAAATGATCAATTTCCGTTGGTTTGCCAAGCGGGCCGACGACGGTCGGAATTTTATCACCGGCTTTTAGCAGGGCCAGCTTACCGGTTGAAGTTCCGACCTCCATAAAAACAATGGTCAGCGTTCCTTCTTCACGGTTCCAGTCGGCTGCAGAAAGTGGAATCCTTTCGGACCCCTCACCTGCATGGATGATGACAAATTGTCCCGGCTGAATTTCTTCCACGATATCAGGTGCATGAACCACCAGAAGGTGAAGATTAGGGACGATCATTTTTCGTTCAACAATCTCAAACATGATCCTTCATTATGTTAATATAGCAAGGATTACTTTCAAATTCTAATTTACTGTTTGATGTAATCAGATATATATATCCCCGGGGAATATTTTTTCTGGCCACAACATGAAATTTACTCTCTTTTACGGGAGAACGCAGTTTTACCGGATCACCATCTTTAACTTCCAGGATTTTTGCATCGTTCGGATTAAGCATTACATGGCCGGGTTTAATCAGATCTCCAAAAGCTGCTATGCCCTGGCCAAGATTTAAATTGCTATAAACATGCGGGTTTTTTTCCTGGATCAACACATAGGGAAATTCACTACCCGTAGAAAATGCCTTACTTTTAGCCGGAGGAATAACGTTAAGAATATGCTTTTTTATTTTCATTTGATCGGAGATGTAGTTAGTTAATACTTCATCCGAAAATCCGACATCCTCTGTTTTTAATGCTTTTGCTAAACCTGAAAATACTTCTATGTGAGAACGGGCATATCCGTGAGAAACTGCGACAGGGTTAACTTTTTTAATTGTACCGTTTGAATTCAGGTATGATCCTCCGGTTTCTCCCCAAAGTGACGTTGGTAAAATTACATCAGGGTTTAATTCTGATGGGGCTGGAAATGCGTTTTGATAAATCAGGTGCTTCACATCAGGCCTACCGTTAACCGGAGCATCTCCGATGAGGTAAAGCAAGTCAATTTTTCCCTCTTTGATTTTACGGTTCACCTCTTCAACCGGTTTCATTTTTAAAAGCGAAAGCAGTCCGTTGAGATTGCCAAACTGGTCCGGCATAAAGAGCTTGGATTTTGTCAGTTTGACGATCTGATGAACTTTATCTAACAGTCCGGTACAATTACTCAATGACATAATTTGCGGACCTACTAAAATGACGCCCCGCTTTGTATTTTTAAGTGCGCTTGCAAGCTCTCTTATCTCCTGTATTTTGGATTGGCCGTTTTCCAAAAAGGATATAATTTGATTGAGATACTTTTCCTCTTTCCCTGGAAATGGAACAACTTTATACCGGGCAAATCGTGAGGCAGTGTCGTTGATCCATCCAATCTGGTAATAGGGGGTACCACTGGCTGCAGCGGACTTTATCGCCATTGTCAGAGGGGCGAAATTATAATTCCCGTTCAGGAAAATAGATACAATAATACCGGCTTCTTTTACTTCTTCCAATGCGATCGATTCCTTAGCGAGATTAACATATGCAGCCAATTTTTCATCTATGTATGATGAAGTAAGCTCACTGGTTTGCAATATGTTTCCGGCAAAAATGCCGGCTGAGGAAATTTCTTCCAGGGTCAGGCTGGGTGAAATATATACAGCAGAACGTTTCGGTACAATTCCCTGTATAATTTCCCTGGCTTTTTCAATAGCAAAATCCCATGAAACAATACCGTAACCTTCGGGGTATAAGTATTGTGGTTCGAGAATTCTGTCCGTTCTGTTGACAAGCTCACTCAAACAAAAACGTCCTTTTACACAGAGCTCTCCTCCCGATTCATGTGGTTTTCCTGGAGGTACGGTGCCTACAATTTTATTTTTTAAGGTTAAAACCTGCAAATCACAATTCAAACTGCATAGAGGACAAACAGAAGGTTCATATTTCTCAGGCACTCCCCACCATTTCCTGCTTTTTTCCGACATTGCGCCGGTAGGACAAACAGATACGCATGCACCACAGAACTCACAGTCTGCATCAATGTGCGAAGCTTCGAATGCCGGACCGATAGTAGTTAACTTGCCTCTTTGTCTAAGGGAAAGTACGGAGCTTTTTCTGTACTCATCGCAAATCCTGACACATCGTCCGCAATAGATACACAGATTATAATCCCTGTCGAAGAACGGATCATATTTTTCCAGGGGAATATCCCTGTAAAGTCCGGGTAAAGTCAGTTCCTTAATGCCAAGTTGTTCAACAATTCTTTGCAATTCGCAGTCTTTATCTTTGGGACACCATCTGCAGCCAGTTGTAATACCGACCTTCCTGATCGTCTCCTGGAACACTGTACAGCCGTCAACATCATCACACATCAAGCAGGCAGCGGGATGCTCACTTAAAATTAATTGAATCATATCCCGGCGCATCTCCTGTAAAATTTGTGTATCTGTACGGACAATCATTCCTTCTTCAACCATCGTGGTACAGGCTGTTGGGTATCCTCTTCTTCCTTCGATTTCGACAATGCATAACCGGCAACCTCCATAAGGAATCAGATCCGGGTGCGCACAAAGAGAAGGAATGTCAATGTTATTTTGCGCAGCTATATCAAGAACTGTAGCAACTTCATTGACTTGTATCTTCCAGTTATTGATTGTGATATTCATCCTTCTTTTATTGAAGTTATTACTATAGCTTGTCTACAGTTTCATTAAATTTAGTGAATTCAAGATCGCATCTTAAGCATCGTGATGATTCTCTCATGGCCTCTTCATCTGAAAGTGAAACTTCAACTTCAGTATAATTACGCTTACGCCAATCGGCAGGGGCTCTCAGTGTAGCAACGCGCTGCAAATCTTTTATTTCAGTATTATACTGCATAGGTTCAACGTAAATGCTGGGCAGCTTTGGCTTAATTGGTTTAGTAAGCAATTCTTTATTTATAAACCTGTCTATCATTATTGCAGATTTTTTGCCGGCAGCAATTGCTCCAACAACTGTATTGGGGCCTGTAATAACATCGCCAGCGGCAAATACGCCTTGCCTGCTTGTTTGCAAGGTTTTCAGATCTACCTCAACTGTATTATTACCAGTTGCATTAATGCCGCTACTTTCAATGGCTGAGATGCAATCTCTGCCAGAATCCTCGCTTATTGCTACAATTAAAGTGTCCAGTTCGAGCATATATTCCGAACCTTTAATTGGAACAGGTTTTCTTCTGCCGCTGGAATCGACATCTCCAAGTTGGTTACGCATACACTCTATTCCTATAAGCTTTCCGTTGGATTCAATTATTTTATTCGGAGAAATAAGCGTTTGTAAAACAATGCCTTCCTGCTCTGCTGCTTCGACTTCCTCTTCAAAAGCGGGCATTTCTTCTTTTGTTCTCCGGTATAGAATAGTAACACTTCCAACATCTTTTTGTCGTATGGCGACTCTTGCAGCATCAATAGCTGAGTTGCCTCCGCCTATAACTCCGACTTTTCCTTTGGCTAAATACTTACGACCCATATTGAATGCCTTAAGGAATTCTATTGATGGGATAACACCTTCAATATCCTCATTTTCAATATTAAGCGGTTTACTTTTATGTGCGCCGATTGCAATAAGTATGGCATTAAATCCTTCTTTGAACAGATCATCAATCGAAAAGTCTTTTCCCAAAGTTGAGTTACATTGAATGGTAATATTCTCATCGAGAATAGCTGCTATTTCTTGCATAATAACTTCTCGAGGAAGTCTGTATGAAGGAATTGCACATGAGAGCATACCTCCATACTGAGGCTCTGCTTCAAAAATTGTAATAGAGTAACCCATAAGCGAAAGATAGTGAGCGGCAGTAAGTCCTGCCGGTCCCGCGCCAATGATTGCCACCTTTTCGTATTTCTTCTCGGAGCTTCTTTGTGGTTTGTAAGTCATCGGGTCAATTCTGTCCGTAATAAATCTTTTTAGCGATCTGATAGCAATTGCTTCGCCTCCACTTGTTCCTGCACGGCATCTGGCTTCGCAAGGATGGTCGCATACACGTGCGCAGACCGATGGTAATGGGTTGGCTTCTCTGATAACCTGATAAGCTTTCTCATATTCACCCTTAGCGATGTATGCAACATACCTCCAGGCTTCTGTTCCAAGGGGACATGCTGACTGGCAGGGTGCACCGACAAGCTTTTTGCATATAAACGCATCGCATCTTTTATCAATTATATGATGCTTATAATCTTCGCGGAAATATTTAAGCGTGGTTAGTACCGGGTTTGATGCAGATTGTCCAAGACCGCACAGTGAAGTAGATTTAACGAGTTTTGCCAGTGATTCGAGTTTATCCAGGTACTCCGGCTCCGCATTCCCTTCGCATATTTTTTCCAGGATCTCTACCATATGTCTTGTACCAACCCTGCACGGCGTACATTTACCGCAAGATTCCTTCTGAATGAAATCCAGAAAATACCTTGCTATATCTACCACGCAGGTATCCTGATCCATTACAATTAAACCGCCCGAGCCCATTATTGAACCTACTGAAGAAAGTGTTTCATAGGTTACGGGTGTGTCTAAAAGCTCAACCGGTAAGCAACCACCTGAAGGACCACCCGTCTGAACCGCTTTAAAAGGTTTTTGTGTTCCTCCACCTATGTCAAAAATGATTTTACGCAGTGATATACCTAATGGGACTTCAATTAATCCACTCCGTCTTATTTTTCCTACAAGTGAAAAAGTTTTAGTGCCGAAATTTTTATCGACTCCAAATTGGTGGTACCATTCAGCACTATTTCTGAGAATATGGGGTACCGTGCCAAGCGTCTCGACATTATTAATAACCGTGGGTTTCCCATGTAATCCTGAAACTGCAGGAAAAGGTGGTCTGGTACGTGGTATGCCACGGTTACCCTCTATTGATTGAATAAGCGAAGTTTCTTCTCCACAAACAAAAGCACCTGCACCTTCTTTGATTTTTATCTCGAATGAGAAATCCGAACCCAGAATGTTCCTGCCAATCAAGCTGAATTCCTCCATTTGTTTCAGAGCATGCCTAAGCCGGACTATAGCAAGAGGATACTCTGAACGGATATAAATATATCCTTGTGTGGCGCCAATTGCATAAGCAGCGATCAGCATACCTTCAAGTATGGCATGAGGGTCGCTTTCAATAAGTGATCGGTTCATAAATGCACCGGGGTCGCCTTCATCAGCATTACAGATCAAATATTTTTTATCTGCCTGGGTATTCCTGCAGGTTCGCCATTTAATGCCCGTAGGGAAACCAGCTCCACCACGCCCACGCAAACCTGCAGATGTTATTTCCTCGATAATTTCGTATGGAGATTTTTCAAGAGCTATTGAGAGCCCGAGATAACCGTCATTTGCAATATAATGGTAAAGATTTTCAGGATCAATAAGTCCACAATTCTTGGTTACAATCCGCACCTGTGATTTCAACATCGGTTGTTCAAAGAAATCAGGGATACCGTCGAAAGGCTTAGTTCCAAGGTAACCTAATACTTTACCTTTAAGGCATTCTTTTTCAAGTAAGTATTTGCGGATGATTAACTCGGCAAATTCTTCATCAACATTTCCGAAAGAAACACGGGGGTTCCCGAAAGCGCTAATATCCATTATGGGTTCGAGATAACATGTTCCGATGCATCCGACCTCAATTAATTTTGCCGACCGGTTAATTTTTCTGAGTGTATTTATTATGGTTTGCTTAACTTTATCAGCACCTGCAGCCTTACCGCATGAAGCCATCCCCAGATAGATGACAGGCTCTTCCGGGTTGATCAGAGCATTCCACTCAGCGGAACTTTTCTTTTTGAGTTTAGTGAAGTTATTCATATTTGCCCCACATCTCCTTTAGTTTGATAATATTTACTTTGGCGTAAATGTCGTCATCAATCTTGACAACGGGAGATAACGCACAACATCCCAGGCAGGCAACACGATTCAAGTCAAATTTTTTGTCGGGAGTACATTCTCCGGGTTTGATATTCAGGTCTCTCTGGAAAGTTTCCAGTAATGTTTCCCCCCCGCTTACATGACAGGCGGTGCCTAAGCATACAATAACCGAATGCCTAGCCGGTTCAGTAAACCGAAACTGAGAGTAAAATGAAGCCACACCAAAAACATGATTTTCAGTCAATTTTAAATAGCCGGCAATTGCCTCTACACTTTCCACCGATATGTACCCAAATGTTGCCTGAGCCTTTTGGAGGATAGGAATTAAACTTCCTTCTTCCACCGGATACATTTTAAAAATTTCTGAAAAAGAAACGTTGCTTGATTCCATTACCTTTTCTCTTTTTAGTGGGAACTTGGTTTAAAAAAAATACAATCGGTCAAATCGGCTTCACCCTGGGCACAATCCTGGGCGAATGTTTCGCAGGTAGGCGCTCCGCATAAACCACAGTCTTTTTTGGGAAGTTTTAAATAGATTTTTTCTTTTTGTTTCATTCTTTTTATTGACGTAGCTAAATCAGAGGACAAAGATCTTTTAGGTCTTGGCAGGATCTGGTGTCCCAAAAAGTAATATTTCTCTTTATATTTTTCCAGGATTTCAGTTTCATTAAAAGCGATAGGTTCGCTATGTCTTTTCTCGAGCATAATAGAATGGTGTCTTGAGATATAGGGATTCTCAAAGCAGAATGCTCCGCCGATACACCCCTGGGTACAGGTAAATGCTTCGATATAATCAACATTTCTCAACTTTGAATCTTCGATATCATTGAGTACCATCATAATATTATCAATCCCGGTGATCGAGAGGCATCTTTCCGAATCCATGTATTTTGGTACATAATCTATCTCTCCCCAACCTTTACCATAAAAAAAATATTCATCAGTTTCTCCTGATTCCTGATTCCCTTGTGTCTTTATTATTTCGGGAAGAATGATGTTATAAATGTCTTTTATAGCAATTGCGCCGTCGATCCACGATTTTTCTTTTTCCGCAGGTTGCTTGATTGAAACAACCATAGCGGGACATGGTGATATGAAAATAGCGCCGATTTTATTTATACTGATACCTTTTTCCTTAGCATATTTTCTCTTGGATTCCTTTGCTGTTATTTCCCGAGGTACATCAAATGTGGAGATCAGTTCCATAAGATTGGGATAGTTGACCTGTATAAGTCGGATTAAGGATGGACAAAATGAACTGATTATCGGTTTGACTTCAGGATTGGTTTTAAGATGTTCGGAGATGACAAAGCTCATTTCATGGCTTACTTTGGAAGTATCAACAACAGCATCAAAGCCGATCTTTTTCAACGCATGGTGAACCTGTATGGGATGAATATTCAATCCGAATTGTGTGTAAAGGATTCGTGAGGGTATGGCAATCTTGAATTCAAATTTCTCGAAATCGCTTATCTCGTCAATCACCGGAACAAACACCTTCTCCGGACAGACATTGATACATGCACCACAGTCGACACAAAGATCATCGAAATAGGTAATTTTATCATGTCTTAACCTTATGGCCTTGGTAGGGCAGGCTTTGATGCATTTCATCCTGCCGCTACATTTTTCGGGAATAATTACGTGTGAATGAAAAAATTTCATTTCACATAAAATATAGTTTCAATTATAGTCCCCTGATCAACTTTGCTTTCAATATTAAGTTTATCGGAATTTTTCTTGATATTTGGCAGTCCCATACCGGCTCCGAAACCCATAGCACGTTGTTCTTCCGTTGCTGTTGAATAACCTTCTTTCATTGCAAGTTCAATGTCCTCAATTCCCTTTCCCTCATCAACAATAATTACGTCAATTTCTTTATCACTAGCTGTTAATTTTACATCCGCTCTTTTTGCATGCATAACGACATTCATTTCTGCTTCATAAGTTGATATGGCCACTCTCCGGATGAGATGAGATTCATACCCGATTGACTTAAGAATTGTTTTAACCTGCGTTGAAACCATTCCGGCGCTTGCAAAATCCTGCCCGTCAATCTTGAAGGTATATACCGTGAAATTTTCTGCTTTTTTTGTCGGTTCTGTAATATCTTTTGTGACGCCTCCCCCCCCTTCAATACTGGCAATTTTTACACAGGCTTCATACATATCGGCATCTGTGGAAAGAATAACCAGGCCTTTTTCTTCTGCGAATTTTCGTATTTCCTCATCAGGGATTTTACTTCTAATGAAAATTATTCCTTTGAATTCAGCCATGTAAGCAGAAATTGCTGCCTGAATGGTATTCAAACCCGTTAAAAGGACAGCACCCGATTTACCATATGCCAGCACATCGCTCATCAAATCAGAAGCATAAATACCCGATACATATTGTCCGGTATTATTATTTCCAACGATGATTTGAGCCTGTAATGACTCTTTTATTTTTTCAAATTCAATGCTATGGTCTCTGTTCTCTGGCATTTTTTATGAATCTTCTCATTTTATGCCTGCTTCAACCAACTTACTTGCTAATTGGAAACTTGATAACGGGCTGCTTAAAATGATCACATGGAAACGGTTTGCTAATTCGATGGTATCATCCGGCACCTTTTTATCGTAGGTTACCAAGACCGCTGAAATATCGATCAGGTTGGCAGCGGATACAATGTTTTTATGCGTTTGGACCGTAAGCCATATATTTCCGGCCTGCGCACTGCTCATGACGTCAGAAAGCATATCGGAAATAAAAACACCCGATACATCTTTGTCCTCTAAATTTGTGAGAGCTTTGAGCGATAATTTTTCAATAATTTCCTGAAGTTTCATTGCTATTCTCCTTATTTGATATTTTGAATTTTGAATTTTGAATGTTATTCTTTTTCTGGAGGTGCTAAGGATAGCATACCAACGTCCTTGATCAATTCAGCATAACATGTAGCGATGTTCCCAATCATTTCAGAAGAGACGATTTTAATCTTCGATCTTGAAGATTTTCGTCTCTGGTTGAAATACTCCTCGAGGATAGAAATTTTTTCGGTGCTTATTTGTTTTCTTTCTGTAACCGGAAAAAATCCGAAAGCTACATAAACCCAGGTACGTTCTTTCTCCAATTTTTTCATCAATTTAGTGATTTCACATTTCTCATCGCAACCGGTACACATCATCAAGCCTGCTAATTCCCCGTACTGAATAATTTTGTCACAGTTGCTACACTTCAAATCAAAACGGATCGATTGGGCACTTTCCATAATATTCCAGAAATGTTCCCCATCGCGGTATTCTTCTAACGGAGGTCTTTCCTCAAAGGAAAAATATGTGGATGTTTTATTGCATCTAAAACAATTCTCCGTTATAATAAAACCGGATTGAACATTAATCATTTCCCAAAGATGACTGCATGTTTTTTCCTGCATAAATGTTTCCAATTAAAAGATTGAATAATTATACAAACTTACATTAATAATTGTGAATTTATACACGCACCGCATAAAAATCAGATTCGTTGTTCAGCTTGATGGTGGTTCTGATTTATAGGGGAAATTGATATTATTCGTGAAAGGCAAATTTTATGACCCATGCCTGTCGCAAACAGGGTTCCGCTTCCGATACCTATCGGAATTGCTCTGGGGTTTATGACCATGAGCCTGGACTGTAACGACAAAAAAAGGAAGATGCTGCTAAGGGGAAAAAAGGGACACTAAATTGTGTCCCATTTTCAATCAGAATGAAAAGCATTCATTAAACAAGTCCCTGAGCTAACATGGCATCAGCTACTTTTACGAAGCCGGCAATGTTGGCGCCTTTAACGTAGTTGATGAATCCGTCAGTTTCAGTTCCGTATTTAACACAGCTCTGGTGAATATTGGTCATGATAGTATGCAACCTCTGATCAACTTCTTCCCTTGTCCATGATAAACGCATGGAGTTCTGTGACATTTCCAGACCGGAGGTGGCAACTCCACCTGCATTGGCTGCTTTACCAGGTCCGTACAGAATCTTGGCTGCAATGTATACCTCGATAGCTTCCGGCGTTGAAGGCATGTTAGAACCCTCGGAAACGCAGCAGCAACCGTTCTTAACAAGCGTCTTTGCATCTTCTCCGTCAATTTCATTCTGGGTTGCGCCGGGTAATGCAATATCACATTTTACTTCCCATGGGCGTTTGCCGGAAACGAATTTTGCTTCACTGTATTTATCGCAGTATTCCTTGATACGTCCTCTCTTGACATTCTTGAGGTTCAGTACAAAGGCAAGTTTTTCAGCATCAATACCCTTTGGATCATAGATATAACCTTCGGAATCGGATAAGGTTACAACTTTACCACCCAGCTGGGTAGCTTTTTGTGTAGCATACTGAGCAACATTACCGGAACCGGAAACTGTTATAATCTTTCCGTTGAAGTCAAGTTTACGGGTCTTCAGCATTTCAGCTGCGAAATAAACCTGTCCGTATCCGGTTGCTTCCGTACGGATAAGGCTGCCGCCCCATTCGAGACCCTTACCGGTCAATACGCCGGTGAATTCATTACGCAGCCTTTTGTACTGGCCAAACATGAAACCGATTTCACGTCCGCCAACTCCGATATCACCAGCAGGTACGTCGGTATCAGGACCAATGTGACGTTGCAGTTCAGTCATGAAACTCTGGCAGAAATGCATTACTTCATTGTCTGATTTACCTTTCGGATCGAAATCACTTCCACCTTTTCCACCGCCCATAGGCAGGGTTGTCAAACTGTTTTTGAGAACCTGCTCGAAAGCGAGGAATTTCAGGAGTCCCAGATAAACGGTCGGGTGAAAACGCAATCCGCCTTTGTACGGTCCGATCGCACTGTTCATCTCAATACGGAAGCCCCTGTTGATCTGGATTTCTCCTTTATCATCTGTCCAGGGAACCCTGAACATAATGACTCTCTCAGGTTCTGCAATGCGTTCAAGTATTTTTGCAGTCTTGTACTTCGGATTTTCTTCGATGAAAGGAATCACTGACTCAGCAACTTCCCTCACAGCCTGGTGGAATTCTTTTTCCCCCGGATTTTTTGCAATGACCTTGGCCATAAAATCATTGACCAGTTTTTCATACACATTTTTTGTCATAGGAGTTAAAGTTTTTAATTAATAAAAAATTAGGTGTGAAACTGTTCACAATATTAAAGATTTTTTTTTACCCGGTAAATGAATTCGCAAATATTTTTTGATCAAATCGCATTAGTATCACTAATTCGTTTTTTTTTATCTTTGAAGGAAAAATGAAAAGCTATGTGGATTACTTTGAGATGCAGGAGCATGTTAGCATTTGGAAGATGAATATTGACGAATCAAAGGTTACGGCCTCCGGGTTCCGGATAAGAATCATCTTGCCATAATGTATAGAAAGGTCAATATTTTTATGTTCTTTAAAAGGAGAATTGGATTTATTGTAATTTTGTCATTCAAAAAACTAAGTATGCAAAACAAAAGAAAATCTGATCATGTATGAATTTCTTTCACTGAATGTAACTTGCCTTCATTGTAATCGATCTCTCATGGCAAGTAAGAAACTTATTGATAATAAGCCTAGTATAAAATTAGGAATCAAAGCAGGAGATCAAACGGGTGTTATTTATCTTAGTTCATTATGGGGTAGTTATAATTATTATTGCGAAATTCCTCTTTCATCCGATATGATAGCAAAGTTTTATTGTCCGCACTGTAAGAAAAAAATAATATCGGATAATGAATGTACTATATGCCATGCACCCATGATCCCTTTCATCCTGGATATTGGAGGAAGAGTTAATATTTGTTCAAGAAGTGGCTGTAAGAATCATTTCCTCGAATTTAATGATCTTTCACAGGCGTTGAGCAAATTGTACCAGGAATATGAATTTCCCAGGAAATATACTCCCGAGGAATTGAAAATAATTCAAAGAAAGCATGTTTCGCGGGGCGAAGAGGAAAATGAAACAAAAGAAATTCTGGAATCGGGTGCCTTTTTAATGTCTTATTGTCCAAATTGCCGCAAGAGTCTGATAGATCATGAAATACTGAACCTTAAGGTCACTACCGGCAATACTTCCGGAATCCTGATGTTAAGTCCTTATTTGAATGTATTTACTTCCGAATCTACAGTTTTTTTGCAGGAAGACAAACCCGTCACTGATATATCCTGTCCTCATTGTGATACCAGTCTTATATCGACTGATAAAACTTGTGAATCTTGTGGTTCACCCATAGCCAAAATTTTCATAAGCGCCAGGACAAAAATGATTAATTTCTATATTTGCTCAAAAAAAGGATGCAAATGGCATGGGCTTAGTAATAGTGATCTTCAGGATATCAAACTGGAAGACAGCCTGGAGTGGTAATCAACGAATTCACAATGCATTTTCGAGGTCATGAATTGCTTAAATTATTCCATTAATCACTAACGTATTCGTTGTATGTTTCAGATCACCAGAAAACAGGAACTTGCTAAAGGTACTATCGTAAGGTTTGATATCCTTGCTCCAAAGATCGCAAAGAAAGCAAAAGCAGGGCAATTCATTATCTTAAGGGTGAATGAAACAGGAGAACGTATTCCCATGACAATAGCCGATAAAGATGAATTTGCCGGGATAATAACCATCATTTTCCAGGTGGTTGGAAAGACAACAGCTTTGATGCGTTCATTGAAGGAAGGAGATTTTATACGTGATGTTGCAGGTCCTCTTGGACGACCTGCGGAAGTGGAAAAAATCGGAACCGTGCTGATGGTCGGTGGCGGTACCGGTGTCGCTATATTGTATCATGTTGCCAAAGCCTTTAAAGAAGCAGGTAACTACGTGATCAGTATCATAGGAGCCCGGGAAAAAGACCTGGTCATACTTGAAAATGAAATGGACTTTATCAGTGATGAATTGGTCGTGACGACCGACGATGGCAGCTATGGTTACCGGGGATTTGTAACACAACCCCTCGAAAAATATCTTGAGGAAAGATATGACATCAAACTGATCTATTCGATAGGACCTATCATTATGATGAAAAATGTTTGCGCCATTACAAAGAAATATAACATTCCTACCATCGTAAGCCTGAATCCCATTATGATTGACGGAACAGGCATGTGTGGTGGATGCAGGGTTAAAATTGACGGAAAAATCAAGTTTGCATGCGTGGATGGACCTGATTTCGACGGACAGCTTGTTGATTTTAATGAGCTGTCGAAACGTAATTCAATTTACCTGAAAGATGAAAAAGATTGTTTATTATTTTCAATTAAATAGACCCTTACTAAAATGTTAGACCAGGATGTACGATATCTTAAGTATAAGACGTTCCTTAACACGTATTGCCCCTATTGCAGACAAAGTTTCAATGTTGAAGAGAAAGATAAGAAGGTTATTGTTTTTAATGCCAATTTTAATGGTTCAGCCCTGAAACTTAAACTTAGTCCGTTTCTTGATGTTTTCGAGGTTGAATCATCCATCCCGATAGAAAAAAACGAGATACTAACAGAACTCGAATGTCCGTATTGTAAGAAAAGCCTGATTAAGCCTGAAATGCGTTGTGGTGAGTGCGGATCTCAGGTTGGGGAAGTTATCATTTCCACTCATGACAAGCTGATTCCTTTTTACCTCTGCCTGAGATATGGTTGTGAATGGCATGGTTTGTCCAAGTCGGATGAACGAAAAATCAAGCTGAAGATTCCCCGCCAGGAAATGCCCGAACAAGACCAAAAACTGAGAACAGCCAATCACCAGGAAGTTCCATATGGGTATACTTCTGAATTGGCTTTGTTGGAAGCCGGCCGCTGCTTGCAATGTAAAAAGCCGGAATGTGTCCTGGGGTGTCCCGTTAATATTGATATCCCTGAGTTTGTCAGACTGATTGCAGAAGAGAAATTTGATGAAGCCGTAAAGAAGATCAAGGAGAGGAATGTATTACCCGCAATTTGCGGCCGTGTTTGTCCCCAGGAGAACCAATGTGAGGAAACATGTATTCTTGGTGTCAAGGACGAACCGGTCGCTATAGGTAATCTTGAACGCTTTGTAGCCGATTGGGAACGTAAGATGGATCTGGTGAAAATACCAAAGATAAAACAAAAACTCAATAAAAAGATTGCTGTAATCGGCTCCGGTCCTGCCGGCCTTACGGTCGCCGCCGATCTTCAGCAACTGGGTTATTCCGTTACCATCTTTGAAGCTTTTCATGAAACCGGTGGAGTGCTTACTTATGGAATTCCTGAATTCCGGCTGCCAAAGTCCATAGTACACTTTGAGATAAACTACATGAAGGAAATGGGTGTTAGAGTTGAACTGAATCACGTCATTGGGAAAATTATTACCGTCGACGAGCTTCTGGAAAATTTCGATGCGGTTTTCATTGGAGTGGGTGCCGGTTTGCCAAAGTTTATGAACATTGATGGTGAGAGTCTGGGTAATGTCTTCTCTGCTAATGAATATCTCACCCGTATGAACCTGATGAAAGCTTACAAATTTCCTGAATACGACACTCCAAAACCAAAAGGGACCCGGGTTGCTATCATAGGAGGAGGTAATGTAGTGATGGATTGTGCCAGAACAGCTATCCGGACGGGTTCTGCTGAAGTGATCATTGTGTACCGGAGATCAAGATCTGAATTGCCTGCAAGGCATGAAGAAGTTCGCCATGCTGAAGAAGAAGGAGTAAAATTCCGTTTGCTTACAAACCCCGTTAAATTTCTCGGCACTGATTCTAATACCCTGAAAGCCATGGAGTGTATTAAAATGGAACTCGCCGAACCTGATGAATCCGGAAGAAGAAAGCCAATCCCCATTGAAGGATCAAACTTTATTATAGATGTAGATATGGCGGTTGTGGCAATTGGGAATAGTGCAAATCCGATCATTTTCCAGACTACTCCCGATATAAAACTGAATAAATGGGGGTATATTATCGTAAATCCTGATACGAATGAGACTTCAAAAGAATTCGTTTATGCAGGGGGCGATATTGTAACCGGTTCCGCCACCGTTATTCAGGCAATGGGTGCAGGAAGAATAGCAGCCAATGCCATTCACAAGAAACTGTCCAATATGAATGGAAAACGGATTAATTAATATTAAAAGCCCGGATTGCAACTTAAAAATCGAGACCTTCCTCCACCCTTTCCATACTAAAGGGTAGTTTAATCCAAGAGATGAACATTCAAAGTGAAAAATAATATTTAACAACTTTATCCATTGATTTAATATACTAACCTGATGCGTATTACCCGATTAGCCCCCGAAGTAAAGAAAAAAGAAACCATTGATATCGATCTTACCTTACTGGATCCTCTGATTGCCAGGTACAAAGGACAAAAAGGAAATGTAATCCCGCTGCTCCAGGGGGTGCAGGATATCTACGGTTATATTCCCCGGCCAGCATTCGAAAAGATCTCACAGGAAACCGGTCTTGAATTGAGCGAGATGTTTGGAGTAGCTACTTTCTATTCTCAGTTCCGTCTGGCCCCGGTGGGCAGGCACATCATCAAGGTGTGCCACGGAACCGCCTGCCATGTGCAGAATGCCAACGAGATCACTGAATCCCTGGAAGACACCCTTAAGGTCAAAGACGGCGAAACCACCGGCGACCGGTTGTTTACCCTTGAATCGGTGGCTTGTCTTGGATGCTGTTCACTCGCACCGGTCATGATGATTGGTGACCAGACTTACGGCAAGTTGACCGGAAATGAGGCAATGAAAATCGTTAAGAATATCCGGATCAGTGAAAGCAATTAGCCATTCGCTTTTCGCACTTCGCCTTTCGCTAAAAAGAAAATTGTCCAAATGTTTCACAAACAGCGAACAGCGAAAAGCGAATAGCGAAAAGCGAAAAGCGAGAGGAAACCAACTAATTATCACCAAAATATACTGTAAAATCTATGACTACAACTACTGTTACTGTCGGGCTTGGAAGTTGCGGAATCGCAGCAGGGGCAGGCAAGACGTATGAGAAGATCAAAGCCATGAAAGAGACGGAGAAACTGGATTTTATCCTTAAAAAGACCAGTTGTGTCGGGATGTGCTACCGTGAACCCCTGGTAGAGATCAGTGATGATTCGGGAACCTATCTTTATGGGGACGTTACTGAAGGGCGGGCCATCGAAGTGATTGAAAAACACATCAACCAGAAAGATCCGATCCGCGACTATATCGTTTACAGCGATCTTTTCGATGCCCCTGAAAATAACTTCATCGACTCCCAGGTTAAGATCGTACTCCGGAATTGCGGCTATATGGATCCGGAATCGATAGAAGAATATGAAACCCGCGAAGGATATCAGGCCATCCGTAAGATCGGCATTCAAAAAATTTCCAGGGCGGATGTGATACAGACTATACTGGATTCCGGTATCCGTGGCCGTGGTGGGGGAGGTTTCCCGACCGGTTTGAAATGGAAATTCGCCAATGCAAATAAATCTGCAGAAAAATATGTGATCTGCAATGCAGATGAAGGCGACCCGGGTGCATTCATGGACCGGTCTGTCCTGGAAGGCGATCCCCATTCGGTGCTGGAAGGGATGATCGTCGCAGCCTATGCCATCGAAGCAACTCAAGGGGTGATCTATTGCCGTGCCGAATACCCATTGGCCATCAAACGGCTCACTATTGCCCTGGAACAAGCCAGGGATAAAGGCTATCTGGGGAAGAACATTTTCGGGATTGAAGGATTTGATTTTGATATCTACATCAAAGAAGGAGCTGGCGCTTTTGTATGCGGTGAAGAAACAGCCCTGATCGCATCGGTGGAAGGCGAGCGCGGAATGCCCCGCAAACGTCCCCCATTCCCGGCTGCATCAGGTTTGTGGAAGAAACCTACCAACATCAACAACGTTGAAACATTCGCCAATATTCCCTGGATCATCCTGAATGGCGCCGCAGCTTTTGCTGCTTATGGCACCGAGAAGAGCAAGGGTACCAAGGTATTCGCACTTGCAGGGAAAGTCAACCATTCGGGCCTGGTTGAGGTGCCGATGGGAATGACCATCCGTGATGTGATCTTCAAGCTGGGCGGGGGAATAAAGAAAAACAAGAAATTCAAAGCCGTTCAGTTGGGAGGACCTTCCGGCGGCTGTATCCCTGAATATCTTGCCGATACTATCGTGGATTATGACTCGGTGAATGCAACCGGGGCTATTATGGGCTCCGGCGGTATGGTTGTTATGGACGAAACAACATGCATGGTGGATGTCGCCAAGTTCTTCCTTAATTTTACGAGAAAAGAATCTTGTGGAAAATGTACTTTTTGTCGTATGGGGACCATGCGCATGCTCGAAATCCTCGACCGGATAACCAATGGCAAAGGGAAAGAAGGTGATATCGAAAACCTGGAAGAACTGGCGTACGAGATCAAGGATAATTCTCTTTGCGGACTCGGTCAAGGAGCGCCCAACCCGGTTCTAACTACGATCAAGTACTTCAGGAATGAATATGTGGCACATATTACCCATAAGAAATGTCCTGCTAAAGTTTGTCGTCCGCTTCTCACCTATACGGTCGATCCGGTAAAATGTACCGGTTGCCTGGTATGCTTGAAAAACTGTCCCGCCAACGCTATCACAGGCGAGCGGAAACTATCTCATTTCATCCACCAGGAACTATGCACGAAATGCGGTGTCTGTTATTCCAAATGTAAATTCGATTCCATTATTTTAACCTAGTAAATGTATCTCTCCGACTCTCAAAATAACAAATAGAACCGATGGCTGTAAGTTTATTCAACATCACACTCAATGGAAGCATCGTAAAAGGGATTCCGGGTGAAACTATTCTGCAACTGGCTAGTCGGCAAGGAATCCATATCCCAACCTTGTGCAATGATGAACGATTGGAACCATTTTCTTCCTGTTATATCTGCGTTGTAGAGGTGGGAGGCATGAGGGGACATCAACCCGCATGTTCCACCCGGATTAGCGAAGGGATGAGGATCACCACCGACAGTGAAGGGATCCGGAAATCCAGGAAAATGGCGCTGGAGCTTTTACTGAGCAACCATTATGCCGATTGTATCGGACCCTGCAAGCAGACTTGTCCTGCAGGTGTGGATGTTCAGGGTTATATTTCACTTATTGAAAAAGGCCTGTACAACGATGCCGTTGCACTTATCAAGGAAACCAACCCACTCCCGGCCATCTGCGGACGTGTGTGTGTTCGCCCGTGTGAAGCAGAATGCCGCAGGAACCTGCTCGACGAAAATACACCGGTCGGCATCGACTACCTCAAACGCTTTGCTTCCGACATCGACCTGGAATCGAATACCAAATTCGTCCCGGAGATAAAACCCTTCACCGGCAAGAAAGTGGCTATCATCGGAGCAGGCCCAGGGGGCTTGTCTGCCGCTTATTTCCTCCAGATCCAGGGACACCAGGCCGACATTTTTGAAGCCTCGGAAAAATCCGGCGGCTGGCTGCGATACGGAATTCCCGAATACCGCCTTCCGAACGACATCGTGGATAAAGAAGTAAAGAANNGATGATGCAGAAAATGTTTTTTCGGGAATTGATTTTCTCCGGAACATGGAAGCAACCGGCCAGCGGTACGATTTCACCGGGAAGACCATCGCCGTGATCGGCGGAGGGAATACAGCCATGGATTGCTGCAGGACCTCTATCCGTTGTAATGCGAAAAAGGTTTATGTGATTTACCGGAGAACGGAAAAGGAAATGCCTGCCAACCCCATCGAGATCCATGAATCAAAACTGGAAGGTGTGGAATATTTATTCCTTACCTTACCCAAAAAAGTGAATAAAGATGCGGACGGAAAACTCAAATCCATTACCTGTATCCGGATGGAGCTGGGCGAACCCGATGCCTCCGGCAGGAGAAGACCGGTACCTCTTGAGGGATCCGATTTCACCTTCGAGGTCGATTATGCGCTGGCAGCCATCGGACAAAAAACTGATGTGAATTTTATCGACGATATCAATGCATCTGCTGAAGGCGGGAGCCTGCAGATCAACAAATGGGGTGATATAGATGCAAAGAAAGATACACTTCAGACCGGGATTCCTTCGGTATTTGCAGCCGGCGACGGTGTTACCGGCCCTGCCACCATCATCGAAGCCATCGCACAGGCCAGGATTGCGTCCACCAGTGCCCACCAATACCTGATGAACTTACCGATCGAAGCGGCAAACAAACCCTTTACCAGCCGCAGGAGTAATTTCAAGAAACAGGTACCTGGGGATTACGCGAACCGGTTCGGGAAACAACTTCGGGAAGAAATGCCCACCCTGGCACCCGATCAACGGTTCAATTTCAATGAAGTGGAACTGGGTTATAAATCGGAAACCATTGCAAACCAGGAAACCCAGCGTTGCCTGGAATGTGGTTGCGTGGCATTTCTCGATTGTGACCTGCAGAAATATTCAACCACATATAATGCAAACCAGAAAGGGTTTACCGGTGAATTCAAAGAATACAATGTGGATTTCCGGCATCCCTACATCGAAATCGATAACAATAAATGCATCCTTTGCGGGAGATGTATTCGCATCTGCCGGGAAGTAGTCGGGGCAAATGCACTTGGTTTTATCAACCGCGGTTTCGATACGTTCATAGCGCCCAGCATGGGCAATGCACTCCAGGATACTTTCTGCGAATCTTGCGGGATGTGCCTTTCTACCTGCCCCACCGGCGCAATGACCGAAAATGTGTTGTTCAAACCCGGCCCGGTGAAAACGGAGGAAGCCAAAACCATCTGCAACTATTGCTCGGTGGGATGTTCCATCATCCTGAACCACAGGAACGGTTTTGTGATGAAAGTGACCGGAAACAAAGGCCCGGTAAATAACGACGGAAACCTTTGTAAATACCCGAAATTCGGATATCAGTACCTGAACGATCCGGCACGCATCATCCAACCGATGTTAAAAGTGAACGGTGAATTCCAGGCCATCAGCTTCGAAAAAGCTTTTTCCTTGATTAATAAAAAGATCATATCGGTAAAGCCGGATGAAAATGCTTTCTTTGCCGGCGCCCGTCTCTCGAACGAAGAAATGTATCTGATCCAGAAGCTGGCAAGGGCTGCTGCAAAAACGAACAACATCTCCAGTTTCCATTATCTGGGAAGGGGAGATGCTTACAGGGCGAATTGTGAACTCAATGTCCCGATGGGAAGTATCCGGGAAGCCAGCAAGATCTTCCTCCTTGGAACGGAAATCAATATGGATCATGCAGTGACAGGATTCCTGGTGCAGAATCTGCATCATCTGAAAAAGATCCCGGTTTCATTGATTACAGAGAAAGAAAAAAATTCAATGGAACGCAAAGTAGATGAGGTTGTGAAGATTGGCTCATACTACCATTTTATTAAAGCCGTCAATCATTACCTGCTCACCAACGGCTTGGAAAACAGCCTGTTCCTGAACGACCGGACGACAGGATTTGAAAATTATAAAATAGCTTTGCTGAAAGAAAACTACGATCGGATGGTGAAATTATCCGGGATTTCAGGAAAAGAAATGATCGCACAATTTGCTGAAGATTATAACAGGCAAATGAATGCAATCCTCATCTTCTCTGAGAAAGAGATCTCTTCGGCAGCTTCGGCGGAATTGTTTATCCTGGCGATGATAACCGGGAAACTGGGAAAGACCGCCAATGGCATCATCTCCCTTAAAGAGAAAAACAATTCACAGGGTTTGTTTGATATGGGAATTACACCGGATGCAGGTCCGGGCGGACAATCCATGAAAGACCCGATTTTCATTAAATTGCTGGAAGAGAAATGGCAAACGAAAACACTGCCTAAGGTCTTTCCGGATATGCTAAAACTGCTTTCAGGTAAAGCGATCCGCAACCTGTTTGTTTTCGGTGAAGATCCCGTTGGATGTGCTACCGGTGAGGAACCGAATAAATGGATCCGGAATGCAGATTTCGTAATGGTTCAGGATTATTTCATGACCTCAACCGCTGCAGAGGCTGACCTGGTAATGCCTGCAACCTTCCCGGCCGAGACAGGAGGAAGTTTTACCAATGCGCAGAAGGTGATCCAGGAATTTGATGCTCTCATGAATCCAAAAACGGAAATGACGAACCTCGGACAACTGGCGGGTATGCTCGGAAAATTCGGATTTGCCGTGCAGCCCTCATCTAAAGATGTGTTCATGGAATTTATCTCACTATTACCACAGAATAAGGATCATTCAAAACTTTCATTCCATATAACCGGTAACGATGATTTCAACCGTATCTTTGATCACGGATGCGATGCGGTAGTAAAGCGTTTCGAGGAAGAATTTGAAAAAGCATTCGCAGAGAAGTGATAACCCGCACTATTTTTGTTAATAATAAGTGATAACAGTCAACCAATAAGCTATGAAGGAATTTAAAAGTGTAGAAGATATCCTGGATTTTGCGATCAATGCAGAACAGGAATCAGTGGATTTTTATTTGGATCTTGCTGCAAAGTCGAAATACGAGCAGATTAAAAAAGTATTCCGGGAGTTTGCAGGGGAAGAGATAAAGCACAAATCACGTTTACTGGACATTAAGGAGGAGAAAATACTGATACTACCTGGCAAAACGGTAAGGGATATGAAGATTGCCGATTACCTGGTGGATGTGGCCCCTACACCTGATATGACTTATGCAGATGCACTCATCCTGGCCATGAAAAAAGAGAAGGCTGCGTTCCGGCTATACTCATTCCTGTCGGAAGAAACCACCGATCCGGTGATGAAAGGATTATTCCTGACCCTGGCATTGGAGGAGTCGCGGCATAAACTCAGGTTTGAATTGGAATACGATGAATATATCCTGAAGGAAAACTAATTTTTTTTGGTTGCCCTTGTCATTTCCCTCTTCCCTGGTGGACCGGGCAGTTTCTGCAGGCTAAAACCAGCGGCTTTCAACGCCCTTTTCACCGATCCTTTCACGGAATAAGTAACGAGACTGGCTCCTTCTTTCATTGATTGATAAAGCATCCGGAAGATTTCTTCTGTCCACAATTCAGGTTGTACATCCGGCCCGAATGCGTCAAAAAAAACAAGATCATAAGATTCATCCAGCAATTGAACCTTACGCAGATCGCCTTGCATTTTGTGAAGGGTAAAATATTCAGATAGCCGGATATCCTGGTCCCACGAAGCATCATGGAGGGCATGAAATATTTCCGCTTTCGCGGGATCCGTCTTCTCCGGATAATTCAGCAAACTGACGAGGTGATCTTCAAGAGGGAATTTTTCGATCGCCGAATAATGGATGGACTTTCTTTCTTTTTCCGAAACAAGGAAGGTAAGGAATGCATTTAACCCGGTTCCAAAGCCGGCTTCAAAAATACGCGCAGGAAAATTACGAATCTGTGCGTAACCTTCACGGATAAAGATATGCATGGATTCCTGCACGGCTCCATGGATGGAATGGTAATGCTCATTCAACTCAGGAATGAACAACGTTGTGGATCCATCTTCTGTGATAACAGCCTGAAAGGTCATGGCCTCAATAGAGCGTTGGAAATCTCGCCGGACTGTAATTGTGCATCATCTCATAAACAAGATCAAACACATCTTCAGCATTGGGATTGGAAAAATAATCGCCGTCGGTGCTGTAGGCAGGGCGGTGTTCATTGGCCGTAAGTGTCCGGGGTTCGGCATCCAGATAACGGAAACCACCCTGTTCTTCCAGAACTTTCTGGATCATATATGCTGTAGCCCCCCCGGGAACATCTTCATCAAAAAAAACGATCTTGTTTGTTTTTTTCAGGGATTCAAGAATAGTTTGATTACGGTCGAAAGGAAGCAAGGATTGTACATCGATCAGTTCGACTGAGATGCCAAAATCCTGTAGCTGCTGAACAGCTTCCAGGGCGATCCTGACACATGCGCCATAGGTGACAATAGTGACATCCGTTCCTTTGGTAAGTTTTTCCGGGATGCCAACAGGGATTCTGTATTCCCCGATGTTTACTGGCATTTTCTCCTTAAGCCGGTACCCGTTCAGGGGTTCAATGATCAATGCCGGATCATCGGAAGCCAGCATGGTATTGTAGAACCCGGCTGCCTGTGTCATGTTTCTCGGAACCAGCACGTAAATGCCGCGTATTGAGTTGATGACCATGCTTAACGGTGATCCCGAATGCCAGATCCCTTCCAATCGATGTCCGCGTGTACTTATGATCAGCGGGGCTTTCTGGCCTCCTTTGGTACGGTATTGAAGCGTTGCAAGGTCATCACTGAGTACCTGCAAACCATAAAGCAGGTAATCAAAATACTGGATCTCGGCAATCGGTCTGAGTCCCCGCATGGCAAGCCCGATCCCCTGTCCGATGATCGTTGCTTCCCGGATCCCGGTATCGGTGATCCTGAGGTCGCCATATTTGGCCTGCAATCCTTCGAGTGACTGGTTAACGTCTCCGATCTTTCCTACATCTTCGCCGAAGATCAATGCGTAAGGGTTCGTGGCGAAAATACGGTCAAAGTTGGCCTGCAATACTTCACGACCGGTAACCACGCGGGAATCCTCACGAATCTCTGGGAGAATCCCGGCCACATTCAGGGCGCTCTTTTCTGAGTTGCTGTATAGGTGTGAACTGTAGCGTTCGGCATTGAGTTTCAGTTGATCTTCCAGCCATGCGGAGAGATCGGCCTTCATGGGTTTCTTCAGGCTGCAGGTCGTACAAACATCGCGCAGGATCTTTTTCCCTGACGAAATGATATCCTTCCGTATGGGCTCAGTGATCTTCTGAAGATCTTCTACGATTTTATCGATCCGTTGTTGCTTTTTACAAGGACAATGCGTCGTTTTAACCGTCCGGATGAGAAGTTCCCGTTCCTTAATGATCGGATCCTGGAAGTTTTTCCAGGCACGATCTCTGGCGTCCTTTATCGTTTTTACTGCTATAGCTTCAATTTCATTCAGTTCTATGGTATTGGCAATTTCGTTATCCAATATCCATTTTCGAAACTGTACCATACAATCGAATTCCTTTTCCCAATCAAGCTGCTCTTTCGTCTTATATCTTTCCTGAGATCCGGATGTGGAATGGCCCTGTGGTTGTGTGAGACCGGTAACGTGGAACAATACAGGAACATGGTTTCTCCGGCAGAGACTGATCCCTTCTTCATACATCCTGCAAAGAGCCGGATAATCCCATCCGTTTTCATGGAAGATCAGGAAACCGGGCTCATTTTTCTTTTGTTCAAAGCCTTTTAACAGCTCGGAAATGTTTTCTTTGGTAGTTTGATATTTCTTAGGAACAGAAATTCCCCATCCATCGTCCCAAACGGAAACTGCCATGGGAACCTGTAATACCCCTGCGGCGTTGAGGGTCTCGAAAAAGTGGCCNNGCAGTAGGGGAGATGTCGGCAGATGAATTCTTCTGTTTTGTCAGATCTTTCCACTTTCCTTCCGGATCCAGGGAACAGGTGGCAAAATGGTTGTTCATCAACCGCCCTCCGGTTCCCGGATTGGCTTTTAAATCAGTATCGCCATAAAGCTGGGCAAAAAATTCTTCGAGGGTGAACATCCCTGAAGCAAGCATAAATGTCTGGTCGCGGTAATATCCCGATCGCCAGTCGCCTTCCCTGAAGACCTTCGCCATCGCGATCTGTGCCACTTCTTTGCCATCTCCGAAAATTCCGAATTTGGCTTTTCCGGTAAGGACCTCCCTCCTCCCCAGCAAACTTGCCTGCCGACTCTCACAGGCAAGTTGATAATCCTTCAGGACTACCTCACGGTCGGTCACCCCTTTTTTTGAAGATGGTTTTATGTTATTTGTCTTCTGCGTTTTGTAGAATTTTTAATCTTGTTCCTACGGGGATGACTAATAAGTTATTTTTCAATGCAAAGACGCAAATTTCTTACAGGATCCACTTACTCTCTGTGCATCTCTGTGCCTTCTCTGTGACCCTCTGTGTAATTCCAATCTGGGAAAAAATTTATTACACAGAGATCCACAGAGATAAAATGGAGATTCACAGAGGTTTTTTTTTCGTCATTGTTGTAAAATAATATAATCCAACCTATTAGTCAGCCCCTGAAGGGGGTGAGGTGATTTGGTTAAACTACCTGTCTGTTTAGTAATTTTCTGCCTTCACTTCAAAATACGACATCGGATGGCCGCAAACCGGGCAATTATTCAGGGCTTTGGTTCCGAAATGAACATGTCCGCATTTGCGGCAGATCCAGAATACCTTTTCACCTTTTTCAAATACCTGATTCTCTTCCAGGTTCTTCAGCAGTTTCCGGAATCTATTGTCATGGCTTTCCTCGATCTTGGCGATCAGTTTGAAAAGCGTTGCTACCTTCGGAAACCCTTCTTCTGCAGCAATCCTGGAGAATTCCGGGTACAGTTCGGTCCATTCTTCATGCTCTCCCGCTGCAGCCGCAGCCAGGTTCTCTGCGGTTGTGCCTATTTTTCCCGCAGGATAGGTTGCCGTAATTTCAACCGGCCCGCCTTCCAGACTTTTAAAGAATAATTTTCCATGCTCTTCTTCATTTAGCGCAGTTGCTGCAAACAGGGCAGCGATTTGTTCATATCCGTCCTTCTGTGCCTGCTTGGCGAAGAAGGTGTAACGGTTCTTTGCCTGCGATTCTCCGGCAAAGGCTTTCAACAGATTCTTTTCGGTCTGTGTTCCTTTTATACTTTTTTCCATAGTTGTAAATTTTGATCAAAGATAAAAGGAAAATCCAACATCTCAATCATTCTTCAATCTCTACATATTCCTCTTTTCCCACTCCGCAAACCGGACAGGTCCAGTCATCCGGAAGATCTTTAAACTTCGTCCCCGGGGGAAATCCACGAATAGGGTCTCCCTCTGCTTCATCATACACATGGCCGCAAATCATACAGCGATATTTCTTCATATTAAAGTTCTTAATTATTGATACATTCAATTCACTGTTCAATATTCAATGTTCAAGGTTCAATGTTCAATATTCATTGTTCTTCCTATCACATCTCACATCTCACTTTTCCTCAATCCAGTCAACAATCTCCTTCGTCATCGGCGATGTTCCCGGGGCGACCATTCCCACAAGATGTCCCTTCTCATCGATCATGAATTTCTGAAAATTCCATTTCACCGGGGCATCCATGACTCCATTTTCTTCTTTAGAGGTCAGCCATTGATAGATCGGATCCTGATCCTTGCCCTTTACGGAAATCTTCGACATCATCGGGAAAGTAACACCGTAATTTTTCGTGCAGAATTCCCTGATCTGTGCATTGGTGCCGGGTTCCTGTGAGAGAAAGTTATTTGCAGGAAAACCTATAATGGTAAATTTAGCTCCCCCGTATTTTTGATAAAGTTGCTCAAGCTGTTCATATTGCGGAGTGTTGCCGCATTTGGATGCCGTATTGACAACCAGTACTTTCTTCCCTTTGAGCGTGGAGAGATCAAAAGGTTGTCCGTCGATAGTGGTCGTCTTGAAATCATAGAACGATTTGACGTTTTGTGAATTTGCCAGAATTGTCATGGTAATGAAGCTTAAAATTATAATGATTGTTTTCATTTCATTCCGATGTGTTTATGAATAATGCTGCAAATATAGGAAAAAATGCATTATTTAAAACAAATCTAAATTAATTTTTTAAAACAAAACGACTCATGAAAAACGAACTCAGGTCGGTGGATAAAGTACCCCTTTTTACCTTACCCGATTACGAAGACCATTCGGTCAGTCAGCCTGTCTGACTTTATCGCCTTACTTTATTGAACGGTCTCCAATGTTTTCGCAGATTACCACTTGGACTTTCTTATCGATCTTCATTCGGCTGAGATTTTTCCTCCAAAGTTGAATGGTGATCTTAGCCCAGGCTTCGGCTATTTCACGTTCAGAAAGTTTGGGTTGGGAGGTGCTTTGCATTGAGCAAAGGAACTCTCAATACAGAATAAAAGAAAGGACGCTATATGGCCAAAGAAAATTGACCATCTTAAATAAATTATTTTCAGACTAATACGGTGGTTATACTCGACCTGCATCAGGTAGTAAAAGGTTCTGGTTTTTCCATTTTTGTTTAAAATCAGGTTAAAAATGAAAAGAATCTTTACTTTTACAATGCTTAAAATAAGATAATCTTTTGGAACGTAATTACAGATCAGTGTCCCTATTGATTTTTTTTTCATTAATATCAGGCATTTGCTTGGGCCAAAACAATCCCGATTCGATCTCCCTTCATATAAATCTGAACACACATAGTACCATCGAATTTAATTTTCAGAATGCAACAGATTCGATGATTCTTCAAGCGGATTTCATTACAATTTTTCCACCAGGCTATAGTGATTGTGATCCATTGAAATTTCAGGGTAACGGTAAGATTTATATGAATTTAAAAATTCACATGCCCCAGAAAGTGAGCCTCAGCGTTGCATTCGTTTCCCCAAAGTCAGCAAGTCACCCCTCAGATACCATGCTATATAATGATGAGCGAAATACCACGTGCTTTCTTGTCCCTGACGACACACTTTGTATAACCATTGATTTTTCGAGAAGAGATTCCTTGCGGAGATGTATTAAGTACACTGGTAAATGGGCCCAGGTATCTGATTATTATAAGAACAAAGAGATCTTTTTTCACAAGACTGATTTTATTCGACTTAAAGCCATCACAGCTAATATAGCTCCCGATTACGAATCGTTTAGTAGAATCATAGATAGCCTGACGCAAATGGAGTTGAATTATCTTAAAAATTATTATAATAGAAGTCTTTTGCCCAAATGGTTTGTTGATTATGAAGAGAGTGATATCAGGTATTTTTCTTATGGTTTGAAAATCGATGAACCGCTTCTGATGAAAGGAATGCGTGGTATAGATAAACCCATTCCAAAAGATTATTACAGTTTTTTAAAAGAATGCCCGCTTAACAATCAGGCAGCCATTCTTTCAATTTACTATTTCCTGTCTCTCGATTCCTACTTTTCGATGATTCAGATGCCCTATACAGATTCCACCCAGAAAGACACTAGTTTTGCCTCAAAACGGTTAAAGGGTTTTATCACCAATTCTGTAAAAAATTATGATGAAAATATTTCAGATATTTTGCTGGCGTTAAAACTCGATCAGGGAATTAGTAATTGGCATGTACCTATAGAGGAATACACATTGTACACAAATGCAATTCGCAGCACTGACCTGAAGAAATATTTAGAACGAAGGTACTTCGACAAATATGTTCTGAAAGAAGGAGACATGGCTCCCAATTTTTATTTAAAAAATGAAAATAATGAGAGTGTCACGTTAAAAAACTTTGCAGGGAATATTGTGTATATTACGTTCTGGTTTACAGGGTGTAAGCCCTGCATTAAAGAAATTCCTGATGAGAACCACCTCGTGGAAGTTTTTAAAAACGATAAAGTTAAGATCGTCAGCATTTGCATGAATAGTTCTGAAGAAAGTTGGAGAGAGTGCATAGAAAAATATGGGATAAAGTCCATAGCACTTCTTTGCAGGGGTAATTGGGAGAAGATCCTTAAAGAAAAATACGACGTAAATGCCTTTCCCCACCATGCTATTATAGATAAGCAAAGTAAGATCATTATAAATAAGTGGCGGAATCCTTCAACTGATGCCGAGGAGGAAATCAGGAAATACTTGACAAAACAATAGATCAAAACTAATTCATCTTGGGTTCTTTACCAGAATTGAAGGCCTTTTAGTTCTGCATTCAAGGCTCTAACCGAACTTTCAATCTTTAAAATACAAAAGTTCTAATCCCTTCCCACACTATTGTGGTATTGTAAATATTATAGGGGATGAAATGTTTTTAGACCGCTGCCTTTCCCTTTGTAACCTTAAATCAATCCTTTTCTTCCAGGTTTCATATGCCAAGGCCTCCCACCCTCTTTTAACTTCTCGATTGTACAGTTCGTTCATTCCATCAAATTGGCTTACAAGATGATCATAAATTTTTGTGACTGTTTGTAATGAGGGATCATATCGATTAGCACTATCTAGCCTATGCTCAAGACGTAAGCGATAAAGTTCAGCCATTTCAAAACTAAGGTTAAATGCTTTCAATGCGTTTGTATCCCGATCATATGAATAAAATGAATTATCAAGAAACAACATAGATTTCGATTGCCAATAACAAGTATCTCGTTCTTTGTTGAAATCTAACATTATCTGAAAATCCATAAAATATTTTCGTTTGATATAATCATTATCAGTATTCGTTCCTTTCTTGTTCCCAAGGTAAAATTTAATCCATTCTGGTTGTTTTTTGCCGATTAGATCCCACGTGATATGCATATCAGGATTCCAATAAAGGACTCGCCTGGGTGACACAGATTGGATCAAACTTGAATCACTATAGTTTACGATCATCCCGTTCTTCTGGAAATATTGCCTGTAATCTAAAGACGTTTGAGTTACAGGAATTATATAGTTGCGGTCCCAAAAAGTTGAGTTATAAGGCAAGGAAAGAATTTTATCATAATCACTCAAACCCGGGGTACTGTGAAAGAAAGGCAAAATGAATGAATTATCATAATCATAAAAAACAATGGTGCTATTTGAATTAAGCCTATAATTCAGTTTGGTCGTGGAATAATCCATTGTGTAATCAAATCGAATAATATCAATTACGGATTTCCCTAAATTAATATCTTTATAATTGATCACAAACTTCATTGTTACAGCCTTTATTTTATGAGATACGTTTAAAGGATGGAAAGGAAATATAGCTGAATTTTTACATTCGAGTATCAACTTATGAACATCATGAGTAGTTGTATCGATGAAAATAGTACCAGCGAAATATTTTTGCTGATCACTCTTTGGAACAAAACTAATCTGTGCAATAGCACTATTCCCATAATTTGCAAGTGTATCTAATTTGAACCGAAAGATTCGTTTCATTTCTTTTAGATTCAAAGAAAACGGGATGATTGGAAGAGCGTATTCATTTTCATCATAAGGCTTAAAATTCTTAAGAATATTTGTTGGATTGGAATTAATAAAATAGAACCCTTCAATGGGAGAAAGGCCAAATCTTCCATTTTTTAAATCAAGATTAATGATTCCCATCCTAGGCTCAACATTGCATTGATAAAATGCTTCAACTACTTCTATAGGTATACCTTGATTACATGTCGTTTCAAGTGAAAAGAATGCTCGCGTCTGACGGTCAGTAGTGTTTTTTTTAATTTTCTTGATACCAGCATCAATGCAATCAATAACCCAAGAACGCTTTCCAGCCAGAACTATAACCTCTGGAAGATTCAATAAAGCAGGAGTCAAATACACAGTCCTATACAATGAGCCTTTTACTGAAATTCGTTTATTCTCATATCCAATAAAAGTGAATTTTAGGCCTTTCGATTGGGAGGTATCAAGGATACAATGGAACTCACCTAGCTGGTTAGTAATGGTACCTTGATTTGTATTTTCATAAACAATACTAACAAAAGGCATTGGTTGATGACTAATTGTATCAATAACAACGCCGTCAATCTTTATTTGGGCTTCCGATTCAAAGCCAATGATAAGCAAAAAAGTTAGACAAATAAGAATGAACTTTTTCATTGAAAATCATTTTTAACAGGAATCATCATGAATCTGAATAATATTCAAAACTAATTCATTTTTACGGAAAGCTTATTGATAAATGTGGAAAAAATGCTCGCTTTGACCAGTTTTCGCCGGAACAAAATGACCACCTCACTTTGTTGATAGTTAAGAAGATATTGTGGTCAACAAAAATCGGCAGAGGGTGGTCAAGAACTCCGGTTTTTGCAAGTTCCTACAAAAGCATTAAAACAGCAGGTGAAGAGAAACCATTTCAGGTTTCCTGACGATTTTATGTTTGAACTTTCAAAAATTGAAAAGAATAAACTGGTCACAAACTGTGACCGTTTATCATTTCTGAAACACAGTAGTGTGAATCCATTAGTATTCACTGAACAAGGTGTAGCTGTTTGCATATACCCTTAGAACTTCTCAAAAACCCCCAGTCCGAATAGCGCGAAATCATATTTCACAGGATCTTCCGCATCAAATTGTCGCAGGTTAGCTGTCAGTTCTTCAACGGATTTCCAGTCGTTCTGTTTACGTATCAGTAACCCGAGTTTCCGTGCCACATTTCCACTGTGAATATCCAACGGGCACATCAGGATCGAAGGGGGAATTTTTTTCCATAATCCAAAGTCGACCTCTCTTTTGTCGTTCCTCACCATCCACCGAAGGAACATCAATAACCGCTTGGCCGAAGCGCCTCTGCAAGGATCGGCGATATGTTTTTCCGACCTGTGGGGATGATCAATTTCCAGGAATGTTGACCGGAAGCGGCACAGGGCTCCTTTGATCCCGGTTACATCATCCGGAAGAAAAAGAGACTCAAGCCCTTCGTGATTCTGATAAATATTTTTCAGGGATTCAAGGAAGAAAATGCAATCCCTTCCGTTAAAGGTTCGATGATAAAAAGATTCGAAACGTCCGGTTTCGTTTCGGCCTGAATGAAGAATGAATTCATAAGGAGAAAACTCCATCATCCTGAGAAGTTTATCAGCATCTTTCACAATACTCGGGCGATTTCCCCAGGAGATTGTAGCCGTCAGAAAAGCAGCGATCTCGATGTCCTCTTTCCGGGTGAAATGGTGAGGAACCGAGATCGGGTCGGTCTCAATAAATTCAGGGCGGTTATACTGCTCGTACTTTGCTTCGAGAAAATCAAACAGTTCCTGATGCGATAATTCCATCGGTTAATTCAGTACATTCAGGGGTTTCAGCAATCCCTTCCCGATTTCGATGGCTTTTTCGTTATCCGGGATCATATTATGGTGCCGTGAAGGTAAGGATTTTTCAAGCCCTTTATGGATGAATTCGGGTGCAACCAGCGGTTTCAGCTTAAGGAAACCGCCCAGCACGATCATGTTAAAAATTTTCGAAAGACCGAGTTTCCCTGCTTCGTCTGCAGCGTCAATGGAATAAACATTGATATCCTTGCGGGAAGGATGACGGGTGATGCCATTCGGGTCATAAATAAGCAGTCCTCCGGGTTTGACGGCTTTCTCGAATTTGTCCATCGATTGCTGGTTGAGAAGGATTGCCGTATCAAAGGCATTTAAAATCGGCGAACTGATCCTCTCATCACTTACGATGACGGTCACATTGGCTGTGCCACCTCTCATTTCAGGGCCGTAGGAAGGCATCCAGCTGACTTCCTTGTTCTGCATCACTCCTGAATAAGCAAGTATCTTTCCCATCGATAATACACCTTGCCCACCAAATCCTGCGATGATTATTTCTTCAGTCATAATTTAAATTGTGAGATTGTGAAATAGTGAAATAGCGAAAATTAATCCTTTACCGTTTCGGCTTTTGGTGTGACAAGAACACCATCAACCTTAATGTCGCCCAAAGGAAAGAAAGGGAACATATTTTCTTCCATCCATTTGTTGGATTGCACAGGGGTCATTTTCCATCCGGAGTTACAGTTGGAAACCACTTCGATAAAGGAAATCCCGGTGTTATTCTTCTGGTTCTCAAAGGCTTTCCGGAGGGCTTTTTTTGTCTTGCGGACATGCGCTGCGGTATGAACTGCCTGGCGTGTCACGTAATAGGTGCCCGGAAGCTGGGCTACCAGTTCGGTCATCTTTAGCGGGAATCCCATGATAGCGATATCTCTTCCATAGGGAGAGGTGGATGTGCGCATGTTGGGCAGCGTTGTCGGGGCCATTTGTCCTCCGGTCATCCCATAGATCCCGTTGTTAATAAAGATCATGGTAAAATGCTCTCCACGGTTACATGCATGAATGGTTTCAGCAGTGCCAATAGCAGCCAGGTCACCGTCACCCTGGTAGGTGAAAACAAAACGGTCAGGCCACATTCTCTTGATGGCAGTTGCCAGTGCGGGAGCTCTTCCATGAGCAGCGCCGAGCATGTCGATATTCATGAAATCATAGGCGAGAACAGAACAACCTACCGGTGATACACCGATCGTTTTATCCTGGAGTCCCATCTCTTCAAGGGTTTCCATCAGCAGTCTGTGCACGACGCCATGGCCGCACCCGGGACAATAACTGAGTGGCCGGTCGACAAGAAGATCCGTTCTTTTGTAAACGATGTTTTCGTCCTTGCGTATATCAAGTTTTGCGAATTGTTCTTCCATATCAGCCTCCGATTATTTGTTTTTCCATAGCTCTTACCACTTCATCCGGAGCGGGGATGATACCGCCAAAGCGTCCATAATGTTCAATCTTCAGGGAACAGCCTGCCGCAAGTCTTACATCCTCTATCATCTGTCCGGCATTCATCTCAACTACCAGCATACCTTTCACCTTCTTCGCAAGTTCTGCAATCTGTTTTACCGGGAAAGGATAAAGGGTAATGGGGCGGAACAATCCCACCTTGATTCCTTTAGCCCTGGCAAGATCNNAACGGACTTCATCCTGTTCTATTTGCCTGTATTTCGCCTGGAGCTTCAGGTTGAGTCTTTCCTGTCCGGCCGGATCAAGGTCTAGAGAGGTGATGATAATATGATCCCTGTTTTTTGTTTTCCCGGTGGCAGCCCAGGGACATTGGGCAATAAGTTCCGCTTCCGTCCTGCGTGGGACAGGATCAAATAATTCCACTTTTTCCATCATCTGCCCGATGGCTCCATCGGACAGGATCATCGCAGGGTTTCTGTATTTAAACGCAAGCTCAAATCCGAGTTTGGTAAAATCAGCCATTTCCTGAACAGAGGCAGGAGCAAGGACGATCATCTTGTAGTCGCCATGTCCGCCACCTTTTACTGCCTGGAAATAATCAGCCTGTGAAGGCTGGATGGTGCCAAGACCGGGACCACCCCGGACAACATTAACGATCAATGCCGGCAATTCAGCGCCGGCCATGTAACTGATGCCTTCCTGCATGAGGCTGATACCGGGACTTGAGGAAGAGGTCATCACCATTTTCCCCGTTCCGCCTCCGCCATATAACATGTTGATAGCGGCAACTTCACTTTCTGCCTGAAGCACAACCATTCCTGTCGTTTCATAGGGCTTCACCGCCATCAGGTATTCCATAACTTCTGACTGGGGTGTTATGGGGTATCCGAAATACCCGTCGCATCCGGCACGGATCGCTGCTTCTGCAACGGCCTCGTTACCTTTCATTAATCTGAGTTCACCCATTCTGATATAGTTTTTTGATATTTTTATTCGGCGGTTACCTTTGCCCTGTATACCGTGATCACGCCATCAGGACAAACAACAGCACAGTTCATGCAACCGGTGCAATCGTTGTTTACTTTAACTGCATAATGATATCCTTTGCCATTTACTTCCTTGGTCATAGCGATCACGGAAAAAGGGCAGGATGCAATGCAAACTTCACAACCCTTGCATCGTTCTACATTGATAACGATGTCACCCTTGATTTTTGCCATAAATTTTTGAGATTTAAAATAATTCATCGGAAACGATAGCACGAAATTACAGAAATTTCCCCGAATAAAAGGAGAACCATTCCCTGTTTTTTAAGGAAAGCCGGTTAATTTAGAACCGGTTTAATTTAGAGGATGGAGGATCGAGGATGGAGGATGGAGAATGGAGGATGGAGGATCGAGAATGGAAGATCGAGGATGGAGGATGGAAGATGGAGAAAATCTAATTTCGCTATTTCGCCATTTCGCCATTTCGCTATTTTATCCAGCATCCAGCCTCCAGCATCCAGCGTCAAGAATAATGTTCGTGGAATTTCTTCAACCGGTATTCCAGTGCAGGGAATTGTTCCCGCCTGACAAGGGAAACACAGGCCCGTATGCCTTCATTACGCTGGCTCCCCGTGATGGAAAGCGCAATGGCGCTGATCCCGTAATATAAAAGTTCTTCAAGAAGTTGCTCCCCGGTAAATCCAGGGTAGGCAAAAGTGAAGTAAAATCCGTCTGCGATCGGAACTCCCTCATCCTGGTCATAAACAATATGAAAACCATTGTCAATAAAAAGCTTCTTCATGATCTTTGCTTTCTTGCCATACTCCCTAACGACTTCAATAAAGTTATAGGTGCCGTCATTCACCGCTTTGAACATCGCAGCCAGCGCATATTGAGCAGAATGGCTTGTACCGGCGCTTAATGCGTAGATGGTTCCGTAGATCATCGCCCTCCCGAAAATATCGGTCGTATAAAACCTCAGAAGATCCGGCATTTTTGAATGAAAGATCTTATTGGAGATGATCATGCAGGATACCCGCTGACCGGCATAACTGAAGGCTTTTGAACTTGAGATCATCAGGATGTAGTTTTCCGTGTACTTAGCAACCGTCGGCTGGAAAGGAGGAACACCCGGTTTGGAATAATCCTTCCTGAAATCCATACCGATATAAGCAAGATCCTCCAGGATGATCACATCGTATTTATTGGCCAGGTCGCCGATGATCTTCAATTCATGATCCGTGAAACAGATCCAGGATGGATTGTTCGGGTTGGAATACAATACCGAATGAATATTCCCTTTTGAAAAATAAGATTCAAGCTTATCCCTCAATTTTTCACCGCGGAAATCATATACATCAAACGACTCGAACTTCTGCCCGAGGACAATGTGCTGCTGATGATGAACCGGGAAACCGGGATCGATCAGCAACGTAGTATCCCGCTCTTTATTGATTCTCGACAACGTTAAAAAAGCTGCGAATCCGCCCTGCATCGAACCTACCGTGGGGACACAACAGGCCTCATCCACGTCAATATCAAGGAATAGTTTAACAAATCGCGCCGCTTCCCTTTTNNTTATTGATCAACCGCTTTATCTCACGGATGGAAGCCTTGCCAATGTTCTGAATATTGCTTTCACGAATTTGCCTGCTGACAATATCGTAATTTATGGGAGTATCTTTCATGATTAGCAGGAATAAGAGGTGGTAAAAAAATTCTTTGAACAAAATTGAAAATATTCCGCGAATTGTGCAACCTTTTTATATTGCAGAAACAGGTATTTATGCGAATTTATTAACATTTCCTCAGAAAAAAGGACAGGGGGAGAAGTGAATGGTGAAAAGTAAGAGGTTAAGTGTTAAAACATTTCGTGCTTCTGCTAATCTTGTAAAACAATATCAAAAAGGAGTTTCAGTACCGATGTAACAGTTTATCTTGTGATCCCTGAACACCGATTGAATATAAGAAAGGGATTCTTTTAACGGGGGAATGAAATTCTCTGTATAATAGGTCTTACCCAGTAAACTATACTTTTCTCTTCCCAGGTGATGCAAAGGAAGAATGTTGATTTCATCTTTCCCGATGGAATTCAGAAACCCGGATAGCTGGCGGATATGCTCCTCATCATCATTGTACCCTGGAATCACAGGCATCCGGAAAACCAGTCTGCCGGTAAAATTCGTTGCAAGAGTCCGGGCATTCTCCAGGATCATCTTGTTCTCTGTACCGGTCATCGCAACATGCCTGGAGTTATCCATATGCTTGATGTCGTAAAAGACCCAATCAAGGTATTCCAGGGAAGGTTCAATGTTCTTCCAGGCAACATTTCCGCAAGTCTCAACTGCAGTATGAATATAGGATTGGTGGCATCGTTGCAAAAGTGCTTTAACAAAAAGTGGTTGCAGAAAAGGTTCTCCTCCGGTAAGTGTAATGCCCCCTGCGCTTCCCCAATACTGGCGGTCACGCTGAATTTTTTTCATTAATTCGTCCCCGGAGATCTTGTATCCTCCGATTTTCAGAGCACCGGTACAACAGGCTTTAGCACATTCGTAGGCAACACAATCACTGCAAAGGTTGTTGTCAAAATGAAGGTCATGATCAACAGCTGTGATGGCCTGTTTCCCGCAAGCTTCAATACAGAGGAAATCGAAAATGCATTTTGATGAATTGTAAAGGGGTTCAGGAAAGTTATGCAGACCTTCAGGATTGGAACACCAGCTGCATTGTAATGAACATCCTTTCAGGAAAATTAATGTCCTGCATCCGGGGCCGTCATGAATAGAAAAACCCTGGATATCGAAAAGATAACCGTTAGTCAGTTTTGCTGAGACCATTCAAATCCCGCACATTTNNTTGGTCTTTTCGATCTTGCAGATGCCTTTAAAAACATCTACAGGAAGGTAATATTTGCAATCTTTACAATTATTTTCCATAGTTTCCGTGGATGTTACAATTCCTCATATTCTGTTCGTGAGATCACTTCATCCTGGATCTGTTTCCCGAGTTCAACCCAATATTGGGTAAAACCTGCAACCCTTACGAGGAGGCTTCTGAATTTATCCGGTTCGGCCTGGGCCTCTTTCAGCATCCTCGAATCAACGATATTGAACTGGACATGAAATCCTCCTTTCCGCATATAGGCCCGGATCAACTCGAGAAACTTACGGGATCCTTCTCTTCCTTTTACGACAGAAGGATGGATCTTCATATTCATCTGGGAGTTTTGCGAAAGTGAATGGTTCCAGCAGGAAGCGGATTCAAAAAGAGCATATGGACCATTTTTATCCGTTCCGGGGAAAGCCGACATGGATCCATCTGAAAACGTGGTTCCGCAAAGCCGTCCGTCGGGCGATGCCAGGGTTACTGCTCCCATCGGGCCATGCGTGGAAACTGAGATCTGGCAGGCGTAAAGCGGTTGATCGTACAGTGACCGGAATTCATGGGTCATGGTACAAAACCAGTTTTCCCAGTCGGCCATTATCCGGTCAACATATTCATCATCATTACCGAACTTGGGTGCATCGAGTCCCGCTTTGTGGAGCTGTTTCCATTTATGGTACTCTTCAGTCGCTACCTGGTCGATCAGTGAATAGGAACCGGTTTCCTGGGCTGTCTTAAATCCGAAATTCGCAAGGATGGCATTCCGGAATTCAGCCAGGGAATATTTTTTATCATCATACACATTTTTCTTCAGGGATGCCAGTGAATTCACGAGGTTTACCGTTCCGCAGGATTCCACATTGAAGGTCGAGTTGAACCGGCTTCCCATCTGTCCGATATCCTTGCCTTTCTTAAGGCAATCCGGCTTAAGCATGGAATTTACCAGCGATGGAGAGATCTTCCGCCAGGCATCATGCTGGATATTGTTGGTTAGGGTGAGAACATGAACCGCGCGGTGAAAATAATCTTTAAATGCATGCCAGAGTTCTTCGTACGACTCCAGTGCATATCCATGGGAGGGGAAGACCCGTTCACCACTGCGCATGTCGAGACCGTCGAAAAGTACAACTTCCAGTAATTTGGGCAGGGATAGAAAGTGGACGCCAACACTGGTTGCCGGTGCAGAACCGCCGGGGATCCAATAGATCTCACCATCGAGTTCGAGTGGCATCCAGCTTCCGGGGGAAGTTTCAAGGCATCCGCCGATCGACCAGGCATGGGCTTCCTCTGACTGCATGCCTTCATGCCCGTAATTGTTGAGCAGGAATTCCATGGCAACCTGGTTGTTGACCCATGCAGGATAGCCGGTTCCGATCTTCGTACATTCAATTCCTTTTAAAAGAAATTCTTCCGGAAGCTTTTCATCATAGAGNNCCCATCGAGGCAAAACAATCGATCTCGGTAAATTTGATCCGCATGCATTCCAGCAATTCAAGTGTCTTTTCACGGTCAATGAGGCCTTTTTCCATATCCCTTTTCCAGTAAGGATATAGTACCTGACCGACACGGCCCGGGGAGAGCCCCGAAATNNTCATGAAAGCTGCGTGGACGGCTGGTGGAAAGCCATTCGAGCCGTCCGGCGATTTCATCAAATTCCAGTTTCTGCTTTTCATCTTTTTCGAAAGAGGACAGGAATCTTGCTTCTTCGGCATGATTGAGGATCCAGCTTTGTAATCCCTGTAACATCAGGATCACTGCCTGGAAGAAGTAGATACGATCCATGTCGGGCGTGCCGGCTGTTTCTGCAATTCCCTCCTCACAGATCCGGATGATCCCGTCGATCCCATATTGCAGGGGATAATAATAGTTGATGACCTCGCGTCCCTGGGGAAGGGTATATCCCGAATCGAACATACAGATCACTGAACGCATGAGGGCTTCTTTCTCTTTGTATCCCGGAACCAGCTGTTCGTATTTATGCCCTATATCGTCCACCGATTTATCTTTCCATTTTTTTGCAACCTCCATCAGGATTGGTAATTCTTCCTTTCTGAGTCCGAATTTACCCGCAATTGAGATCACATTACCGCTGCTTTTTGTGACGTTACCACCTCCCTTTCCAACTGTTGTGAAACTGTCGGCTGTAAGTTTCCCCGACTCCATAGCTTCCTTGTAGAGTTTATCTTCAACAGCCATAAAGAAAGCTTCAGAGAGCCAGGGCATAGGGAAGGAACCCCTCAGGTATGCGGCTTTTCCCATGACAAGCAATTCGCCTGGGTAGATCACCGGGGTAAGGTGTTCGAACCCCGATTTCATTGCTTCTCCCCTGCGAACGATAGGGATTTCACCTTCCAGTTCTTCCCACCTGCGGGTATACCAGTAAGGAAACTCGACAGAGGCAGATGATTTTGCTTCGAAGTAAAGTTCACGGGCATTATTTGCACGTTTACCAGGAGAACGCTTGGTCTCCCGGTTTTCAATGCTTTCGGAAGGTTTCTGGCCGTAATAATTGAGGGCTTCTTTCGGATTTGATTCAGGTAGTTTCATGTTACGGGATTTCATGACAAATATACAAATATTGCCACCTATATTCTGTAAGGAAACTAATATTCATAATCCAAAATGACTTTTTTTATTGAATAGTTTTTGTTGAATTTTATGAAGGCCCGGTGATCGGGATGACCCATGTCTGATCATTGTTAACTGTTATCTGTCAGTTGTTAACTGTTAATTGAAGGAAGGGTCAGTAGGGAAGTTGGCCCAAAGGGCATAATCTTTACCCATGTTCTTCAGGTGCGTACGCCAGAGGGTCTGTGGATTCGGATGTATCACTTCTGAAACGGTGGTGTGAGATAGGATCCATGATTTCTCGCTGATCTCACGGTCAAGCTGTGCAGCTTCCCATCCGGCATAGCCTACATAAAAACGGATATCATTTTCAGTAATCTTGCGAAGGTTGATCATTTCCCGGATGGTTTCAATATCCCCTCCCCAATACAATCCTTTTATAATCTCAAGGCTGCCTTCAATCTCGGGTTTGGTATGAAGGAAGAAAATACTGTCGGTATTAACCGGCCCTCCAAGGTAAACCGGTGCATTAAATTCAGGAAATTCCTTCAGAATGTCATTCAATTGGACTTCGATGGGTTTGTTGATAATAATCCCGAACGAACCTTCTTCGTTATGGTCTGCCAACAATACGATAGCTTGCCGGAAGTAAAAATCCCGTAAGGATGGCTCAGAAATAAGGATGATGCCTTGTTGTGGTTTAATTATGTGCTTTTTCATTATTCGCCGTAAATTAGTACTTTTGTCGTCGCACAAAAGCAAAAGTAATACCATTTTATGCCAAAAAACAACAACAGGGAAAAATTTAATAAACTGCGGGCCGAATATCCTTTTTTGGCTTTTGATGGATATGATTATCAATACTCGGATAAAGGATTACGGGTGCAGTTCCATTTCTCACTCTCGGATAAATATGTTTTTCATCCTACGATGATGATTCCGGCAAAGGATTTTTTTATTCCCGGGAATATCAATGAATCCTTTCTTGAGAATATTCTTTTTCAGATTGGGATGGTTGAATCCATCAGTTACTGGAAAGCTGCCTGTCCGTCGAAACTGATCATCCGTGGCCATTCGCTTTCAAAGGAGCAGGTAAACTGGTGGAAAAAGTTGTACTATAACGGACTTGGAGAATTTTTATACATGAACGGGATATCTGTGAAGCCGGCAGATCTGATTCAGATTGAAAGTGAGCCGGGACACCTGTTTAAGCCATTTTCCCTTCAACTTGAAAGTACCGCAATCGTTCCCGTCGGGGGCGGCAAAGATTCGGTGGTCACCCTTGAGATCCTTGGTCACGATAACGGGAATATCCCGCTGATCCTTAACCCGAGGGATGCAAGCAAGGGAACAGTGATGAAAATGGGGCTTTATTATGATTCGATCATAGAGGTACACCGGTCCATTGACCCGGTACTCCTTGAGCTGAATGCAAAAGGATTCCTGAACGGCCATACGCCTTTTTCTGCATTGCTGGCATTTGTATCTGTATTGGCAGCAGGGTTATCCGGGAAAAAATACATCGCTTTATCGAATGAGTCGAGTGCCAATGAATCGACCATAAAAGGATCGGAGATCAACCATCAGTATTCAAAATCGTTGGAGTTTGAGGAAGACCTGAGGTATTATGTGAACCATTTCATCTCTCCTGATATCGAATATTTCAGTTTTCTCCGGCCCTTGAATGAATTACAGATAGCCCTGTTATTCTCAGGATTTCCGAAGTATTTAGATGTTTTTAAAAGCTGCAATGTCGGAAGTAGAACCGATACCTGGTGCGGGAGTTGCGCCAAATGCCTTTTTACGTACATCATTCTTTCGCCCTTCCTTCCCCAGGAAAAACTGGAATCGGTTTTCGGGAAGAACCTTTTAAAGGATCCGGATCTCTGGCCTCTTCTCCGCCAGCTTTCCGGAATGACAAGCTCGAAACCTTTTGATTGTATCGGAACTGTTGATGAGGTAAATGCAGCACTTCAGATGACCATCAGCAGGCTTCCTGAAACCGGCTTACCGGAACTGCTTAAGCTTTATAAGGATTCAGAAATGTATTCGCGGTACAGGAATTTTGATGCCGGTGCCCTTCTTCAGACCTTTAATGAAAATAATTTCCTTCCGGAAGAATTCAAAACACTGTTAAGGTCGAAGATTTATGCTTGATCTGATCAGGACAGAACTGGAGGGCAGGAATGTCCTTCTCCTTGGGTTTGGGAGGGAAGGTCAATCAAGTTACCGCTTGATACGGCGCGTCTTGCCGGAACTTCAACTTACAATTGCTGATGTCGATGAATCGGTTCGGGAAAATGAATTGCTGAAAAGGGATCATTTTGTGGATTTCCATTTAGGTAAAGATTACCTGGAAGGATTAAATAACTTCGGCCGGATCCTGAAATCACCCGGTATTACTTTAAAGGACATCTCATACGATTTTGATCCATCATCGATCACCTCGCAAACGGATCTGTTCCTCCGGCGGTTTTCCCGCCAGGTGATTGGAGTTACCGGAACCAAAGGAAAAAGCACCACCGTTACACTGATCCATCATATCCTGAAACTGGCGGAGAAAGAATCACTGCTGATAGGAAATATCGGCCGACCGGCATTTGATGTCGTGGATGAAATCGGCCCTGTGGCAAACGTGGTCTTTGAATTATCGTCGCACCAGCTTGAATATATCAGCCGATCGCCTCACATCGCAGTGATGCTAAACCTTTTCGAGGAACATCTTGATGCATACCGTTCATTCTATGATTATCAGGTTGCAAAGATGAACATTGCGAAATACCAGGTGCCGGGTGACTATTTCCTTTTCAACAACGATGATGAAAGGGTCAGGCGGCTGATCTCAACGATGGATCTTCCCGGACATTTTCTGACTTTTTCCTTTCATACTGTATCGTCTGAAGGTTGCTATGTGCAGAACGGCCGGATTGTTTATTCCTATGGAGGACAAACGGAAGATATCCTCGACCTCAACCGGAAAATTAAGTTGAAAGGCGACCACAACCTCATGAACATTATGGCAGCGGCCGGTGTGTGTAAACAGCTTGGTATTGATCGTGAGATCATTGCAGAAGGGATTGCCTCGTTCAGGGGTTTGGAACACCGGATTGAATATGTTGGTGAGTATAACGGAATTCATTTCTATAACGATTCCATTGCTACGGTTCCGGAAGCCTGCATGGAAGCAGTGAAAGCGCTTGACAACGTGGATACACTGATCCTTGGAGGGTTTGACCGTGGAATCGATTATTCAGAGCTGGCAAAGTTCCTGTCAATATCCGGTGTAAGAAACCTTATCTTCACCGGTGAAGCCGGCAGGCGGATCCTGCATGAGATCAGGGATATTAAAAACCCCGGGCAAACATTGTTCTTATTGTCACGGTTTGATGAATTCCCCGAGGTTGTCCAGAATGTTACCAGGAAGGGTTCCATCTGCCTGCTATCGCCGGCCGCTGCCAGTTATGATGAATTTCAGAATTTTGAGATGAGGGGGAAGAGGTTTAAGGAACTTGTCCTGAAAATGAAGAATGAAAAATGAAGAATGAAAAATTGCCAGGTATTTGGTCCCGGTTGCTTATTCTTACTCTTTGCAGGCGCGCGTTTGTAACGCGTGCCTGCAACTACAGGTTTCGTTTGGTCATCTGGATACTCATATTTTTTGGGTTATTTTTAGTTCCCGGTCAGAACACCTATTCTCAAAGTGCAGAGTTTGAAAATGCAGTGAAATTATACATTGCTGCTTACAAGGAAATTGCGGTCAAAGAGATGATGGAATACCGTATTCCTGCGAGTATCACCCTTGCCCAGGGAATTTATGAATCCAATGCCGGGAGAAGCCGGTTATCCACAGAGGCAAACAATCATTTCGGAATTAAATGCCATAAGGATTGGAATGGGGATACTTTTTCCCAGGATGATGAGACCAAAAACGAATGTTTCCGTAAATACAGTAACCCTGAAGAATCTTTCAGGGACCACTCTATTTACCTATCCCGGCATGACCGTTATAAACCCCTTTTCAATCTTGAGATTTCCGATTACAAAGGCTGGGCAAATGGCCTTAAAACATGCGGATATGCAACCAATCCGCAATATGCCGACCACCTGATCAAGATGATCGAAGATTACCAGTTATACCAACTCGATGTCGCAGATTTTTCCCTTGTTTTCAATGATTCCGTAGCACAGTCACGGGATTCGATCCGGGCAATTGAGCTGAATGCAAAATTTGATCTGTTTGCCGAAGGCCCCGGAAAGAGAATGGTGTATTTAAACAATGGACTCCAGTTTATTATCTTCCGGAGAAATGATAACATAAAAAATGTTGCAAAGGCATTTCATGTAGCCGAACGAAAGATACGGAAGTTCAATGATATGAAAAAAGATGCGCCGTTGATCCCAGGCCAGATGGTTTATCTTGAACCCAAAAAACGTAAAGGAGCCATTGCACAGCATGTTGTGAAGCCCGGAGAAACTTTGTACACCATATCCCAGTCCTTTGGGGTAGAGCTAAGCCAGCTTTATAAAATCAATAAGTTGAAGACCGGCCACCCGGTAAATCAAGGCCAGAAGGTCTTACTGCGGTAATGAATAACTCTTCAGGTTTTTCCCGGCTCCGATCAGTAGTTTAAGTCCCGGATCCGTCCCAAGATTTCCGATTGTAAATGAAGTATTGCCCCTGATGCCCGGAAGGATATCGATCAAGCCGTTGATGCCGAAAAGGTAGATCTCATTTGCAGAACCTGAAACGGCGGCGATTCTTTTTTTACCCCCGGGCAATTCTATAACAAAAGGAGTAACCGTGATGTCTCTGCGGAAGATATAACTGTAGATCAATTTATAAAACCGGTTATAGAAATAGATCCTGTTGTGGTCATAGAAAATGAATTCACAGGAACCATCGTTGTTGAGGTCTTCGTATAGAAATACATGGCTGTTGGAGAAGATGTTGAAGGTTGCTTCCGACGTCCTTCCGCTTTCCTGGAAATACAAAACTTTCCCGGTAGGGTCTGTAGTGAGGAAGAGTCCTTTGCGGTTGGTTTTGTTTACATAAAACTTATTGTTTACAGAAACTCTCACATTCTTCCCCGATTTCATGAGGGGTCTTCCTTTCCTGTCGGTTACAAGCAGGTGTCCATTTTTACCGGTAATAAAGATAAAATCCTTGTTCCCGCTATGAAGGACTTGTACCGGCTGGTTGATCCCTTCATTCAATCCCGGGTCAGGCCAGTTAAATATGGTTTTTCCGTCGATACCAAATGCATGGACTTTTTTATCGGATAAGGGGATGAAGATCCGGACCTCTTTATTTTTACCCATGTCGGAGAGTGTGAGGCTTCCCATAGCCCTGTCCGGGAGTTTTACCGGGTATCCTGCAATATATTTTCCATCGGAATGAATAAGATGCAATTGACTTTCTGTATTAAAAAGGAAGCAGGAACTATCGGCACCTTTCAGATAAATCTCCTGAGGTAAACCCAGGGGCTTCCCGGATATCGCTACTTTCCACGAAATGTTTCCGGCAGAATCGATCAGATAAAGATGATTGGCCAAGTCAAACACAAGAACGGCCTTTGGCCCATGCCTGCTGATCTTTACAGATTGAGGCATACCGGTAACCAGGGTATCCAATGCTACCTGCCATTCAAGAGGCCCCTGGGTTTCCGAGGCGGGGTTGTAATGGATAAAAAGGCTGGTGTAGAAAATGTTCCCTTTGCAGGTAAACTGCAAGGCGATGGATTCAAATTTCTTCAGAGAATCAAAAACGGGTTCAACCTGGGCATTCAATTCGTCACTGAAAGTAGTCCTGAGTGTTGGATGGGACCGTGCAGTATTAAAATAGTAAAATACATTGGTTTGGTCAGAAATATTTTCACTTACAGCCTGGAAAGTTTTGTCCTTATCCAGGACTTTCCCATAGGAATAATGATCGATAAGGTCTTTCAAGGCCAGCAGATCATTTCCGAAAATGACGTAATCGCCCAGGAAGGCATAGCAGGTGGTATGCACATCGCTGAAAGCATTACCGAAGAGTCCGGGAACCAGCTCAGGGAAAGGTAGAAACCGGATTGACACATTGTGATAGGAGACAGAATCTTTCTTTTTCGGGAACAATTTACCAAGTTCAGCGAGCAGGCTGTCGGCAAGCTGTTTGTCGTTGACTTTTGCGATGGCATAAGGATCTTCCCGCATGGTTTCAGCATTATTCAGCGCCCTGGCCATGCAGAGTTCTGACCCCATCCAGGGCAGGATATAATCTTTCACGGCAACCTGTTCCCGCGTTTCAAAGTCCTGAAATCTCTGATAAGTGTCTGAGTAGCCCTGGTTTTTAGAGGCAAAGGATTGAAAGTTCCGGTAAAAATCGCCGATGTTGTTAAATCCCAACCAGGTGAAACGGGAGATATTATCAGGAAGAATGCCCATCATGCCGGTTTTTTGGGGCGACTGCCCTGAAAAGACCCCTATGTATTGGGAGCCGGTATCTGCAAGGGTCGTGAACCCGTTAATCAGCATCTCATCTTTTTTCAGGATGACATCCAATCCGCTCCAATCGGCAAACCAGCTTACCTTATATGCTTCATTCTGCTGGTCGGGCTGGAGCAGGTTTGAGATGAAAGGCCGGATCAGGCGGTAATTTATATAGATGTTGGCATCCACTTTCTTTCCGGTAGTAGTTTCCACTTTTTGAAAGCCTGATCCGGCCAACGACGGAATATTAAGGTACAATTGATCGATGGCTTTGGTCACCAGTTCGGGATGGCAGCTTCCCATGAAAACACCCTTTCTTACTGCGAAATAAAAAGGTTCGCGGGTGCCTTTCAGGATCACCCGTACCAGGTTTGCAGAACCGTATTGGTTTTTCAGAATGCTGATCTTCCCCTTGAAATTGTCTTCCAGAAATCCCGTAATAAGGTCTTCCCCATTTTTTTCCGGGATTGAGCTAAGGAAAAGGAATCCATAAGACGACCGGGTCACCATTGTCATGGCCAGATACAGGGGGTATTTTTTTGTTACCTGGAAGAGTTCATTGTTGGTCTTCAGGAGAGAATCAATTTTCCGGATATCATTTTTTACGGAAGAAAAGTAAGGAATTACCGTTAATTCTTTCCAGAGAAGGTTCTGGCTGATGAGATCCTGTGAAAGTTCAGATGGCCGGTTCACCTGTATGATCAGGGCGGTATTTTCTGAGATTGCTTTCAGCGGAGACTCGTTTTGTCCCGGAAGTTTCTGATAGAGCACCCAGGAGAGGTATCCAAGGCCGGTAATCAGGATGATAATGATGAGAATGATGACGGTCAGTTTGAAATGCCGCATGAAGCCGGTTTCTGTAAAAATTAAGAGATCAAAAGTAGATGGTTTTTATAAGCAATCATGAAAAATCTCACCGATAAAGTTAACAGAATTCTGTGAATTACCATTATTGCATTCCTTTTTCACCGAGAAGACGCGAAGGCGCAAATGCTGCAAAAAAATAATTCTTCATTCTTCATTTTTCATTCTTCATTTATAATTAATTGGAAGTCTGAGTTGTCCGAAAAGGTTATAGCTTTTGCGGTGATAGGGCGAAATGCCATACGCATATAAACCTTCCCTGTGTTTTCTGCAAGGATATCCTTTATTGTTAAACCAATCGTATACGGGAAATTCCAGGTGCAGTTTTCTCATGAACTCGTCCCGGTATGTTTTCGCCAGCACTGAAGCAGCAGCAATGGAAAGATATTTTGCATCTCCTTTCACAATGCAATGATGGGGAATTCCGGGATAGGGGTGAAAACGGTTTCCATCGATGAGAAGAAGTTGGGGGACCGGGTGCAATTCAGCGATGGCCTTATGCATGGAAAGAATGGATGCATTCAGGATGTTGATCTTGTCGATTTCCGGGGCATCAACGCTGGCAACGGCCCATGCGATGGCTTCGGATTCGATAAGGCCGCGGAGTTCATCGCGCTGACGGGGGGTCAGCATTTTAGAATCATTGAGGATCTCATTCCTGAATTTCTTTGGCAGGATCACGGCGGCAGCGAATACCGGGCCTGCGAGGCAACCCCTTCCGGCTTCATCGCAGCCTGCTTCGATAAATTCAGGGGAATAATGACTTTTCAGCATAGGTTAACCAGATTCGTATTATAACAAACCCGACAGCAGATTATTCAACAATAAAATAACCAGGATTCCAACAAAGATCAATTCCTGCCAGAAGGTATTCCTGATCTTTAAAAGGTACATGCTTAGCAATCCGGATAAGGTGATAAATGAGATCAGAAGGTGGTATTTTAGCAGGCTGGCGGAAAAGAATATGGAAAGTATCATCACGGGTATCAGCCAGATCAGGAGGATAGTTTTTTTCCTGATCTCAATGGTTTTTTCCGATAACCTCGAAAGTCCGGTGACCAGTCCGAATATCAGTAGCACGAGAACAATGCCGCTCAGAATGAGAAAAGCCGGTTCCCGGAATGGAGCCGGGTCGAAAGAGATCATAAAAAAATGCTGGTATTCATAGGCTTTGATCATCCATTTATCAAACCAGAAATAGTATACTGATAAAAAGATATAAGGCGTTGCCAACCCGATGAAGGAACCGACCCATTCGTGCCAGTCGATGTTCCTGAAGATGATGAATGAGATCAGGAGGAAGAAGAAAAACAGTATAAATGGCAGATAGAAAAACGATGCGATACCGATCAGGAATCCTGCAACATAGGTAAGTTCGGGCGATTCCGATTTGCTGTAGGATTTGTAAAGCCTTTCGAGGATCATCAGCAGGATAAGTGTGGCAATGCTTAGCTGGTGCAATGTAAGCAGGAAGGGGAAATAACTCATCAATGCAATAAAGACCAGGGCAGATAGGGATGAATTTTTCAGGATAACTTCATTTTGTGTCAGCAACCGGTTCAACAGGAAAGCGGACAGGAGTGTCAGGATGAACCCGATGATACAAGCGGCATGTGGTAATCCATGAAGAAGGAGGTAGATCAATTTATAGAGTGGAACCGGGCCATCGGGCGCCGGCATAGCAGGTGGTTCAAAAAACGCACGGCTCCACAAGAGGATGCCAATGATCCCGATCATGATATACTGTTTAGGGAAGCAGGAACGGAAGAAGCGGAGGAACATTGGTCGTTGTCAGGTTATTTGGTTATTAGCAGAGAAGGCATTAGGCATTAGGCATTAGGTTCTGGATGCTGGATACTGGATGCTGGATACTGGATAAATTGCGAAATAGTAAAATGGCAAAAGTTTGTTTAGTTGTTTAGGTGTTTAGTTGTTAAATTGAAGATTAACTTTGGGACTCTGTGACTTTAAAAACTTTATAACTTTATAAACTTTACAAACTTTATAACTTCAATTATCCATTATCNNGAATTTAAAGATCAAACCCAATATCCTTTCGGTATTGCTTTCCTTCAAATTCAATTTTTATCGCATTGCTATATGATGCATCGAGTGCTTCCTTCATCGAATTCCCGAAAGAAGTAACGGCGATCACCCTTCCCCCGTTTGTAATAGTATTTCCTGATGATGCATCCGTTTTTGTACCGGCATGAAAGAGGATGCTGTCCTTTATCGTTTCCTGTATGGTGATCACTTTTCCTTTTTCATACTGATCCGGATAACCTTTGGAAACCAGCATCACCGTGCCGGTAAATCGTGGATCTGTAAGGATCACTTCTTTCTCCAGTTGTTGCAATGATACTGCCAGGAAAAGATCAACCAGATCGTTTTGTATCCGCGGGATGACCGATTCCGCTTCGGGGTCGCCCATCCTGCAATTGTATTCGATAACATAAGGATTTCCTTCTACATTGATCAACCCGAAGAAAATAAATCCCCGGTAATCGATGTTTTCGCTTTTTAAACCTTCAATGGTAGGAATGATGATCCTGTTTTCTACCTTGTTCATGAATTGTTTATTGGCGAATGATACAGGAGAAACTGAACCCATGCCTCCCGTGTTGGGGCCTGTATCGCCTTCCCCGATTTTCTTATAATCTTTGGCTTCCGGAAGGATCTTATAAGTTTTCCCGTCGCTGAGGACGAACACGGAAAGTTCGATCCCTTTCAGAAATTCTTCAATGATCACACGTGCCGATGCATCTCCGAATTTCGATCCCATCAGCATGGAATGCAGCTCCAGCCGTGCTTCATTCGCTGAAGGGCAGATCACGACGCCTTTCCCGGCGGCCAGCCCATCGGCTTTTAATACATAAGGAGGACGGGAACGTTTGATGAATTCAATTCCTTCATCCAGGTTATCTTTCGTGAAGGTCCTGTAAGCAGCAGTAGGAATACCGTGCCTGCTCATGAACTGCTTGCCGAATTCCTTGGATCCTTCGAGCATGGCGGCCTGTTTGACAGGGCCGATGACCGGGATATTTTTCAGCTTTTCATCTTCAAGAAAATAATCGTGAATTCCATTTACCAGGGGATCTTCGGGTCCAACTATGACCATGCCGATCTTGTTTTCAAGTACAAATTGCCGGATTGAGGGAAAATCATTGGGGGAGAGGGGGACATTTTTGCCGATACCTGATGTTCCTGCATTTCCGGGTGCTATGAACAGGTTGTTCACTTTCGGGCTCTTTGACACTTTCCATCCGATGGTGTGTTCCCTGCCCCCGGAACCAAGCAAGAGTATATTCATGGGATTCAGCTTGATTTTATGGCTTTTTCGATCGATTCCCAAAGCAGGTCGGCGGTTCTCTGCCAGGTAAATTCATTTTTCCGGTCCTGGCCCTTCCGGATCAGATCGTTCCTAAGACTTTCATCTTCTGCTAGTTTTTTCATCGCCCCGGCAATGGAAACAGGTTGAAATGGATCCACCAGCAATGCAGCATCCCCGGCAACTTCCGGCATGGAAGTTACATTGGAGGTGATGACCGGGACACCACACCGGAAAGCTTCCACGATGGGAATCCCAAATCCTTCAAAATAGGAAACATAGGTAAGGGCCAGGGAGGCGCCCAACACCTGCACCAATTCATCGGCGTTCAGCCGGCCGCTAAAGACCACATCGTTTGCAAACTGCATTTCCCTGAAGGCAGTACCGATCTCTTTCGTCCACCATTTCCGGGCTCCTACGATCAGCAATTTTACGTCCCCGGGATGATCCTGGCGAAATAGGTCGAATGCCCTGAACAGGTTAACCAGGTTTTTCCTCGGATGAAGAGAACCGATAAAAATAAAGTAAGGGCAACCTGAGGTGTATTTTTTCCTGGTACCGGAAATCATTTCGGGCGAAAGGGGTTGATACAATTCATTCGCCCCGTCGTAAACAACATCGATCTGCTGAAGAGGTTTCCCATATTGTTTACTGATATCCTGTTTAGAGAATTCGGAAACAGTGGCTATCCGGATTGCTTTTTTTGCAAATTTTGGGAAAAAATAACGGTAATGCCTTCGGAAGGCAAAAGGCAGGTCTTCAGGGTAGTGTTCGAAATTGAGGTCATGGAAAACAGCCAATGATTTTGTGCCGGTTTTCAGTGACAGGTACCCGTCGGGTGAAAAGAAAAGATCGGGGTTAAGCTGTTTCAGTATACGGGGTAACCTGAACTCGAACCAAAACCAGAAGAGTAAGGGATGCCTGGCTTGAGGGTATAGAACGATGGGGGTAATGTTGGAAGAAAAGATAAAAGCGGGGTCATAGGGCCGGTCGAAGATGAAATAAAAATGATGTTCGGGATGCTGGGTTGTGATCCNNTTATTGTTGTTAAAACAAAAGTTTAATTTTTAACTTTGTAGCAAATATCCGAATTATTTTTCATATTTTGATGAAAAGTTTCTGATCCCAGTAGCATTTACTTTTTTATATGCAGCGAAAATTTCTGACGAACTTGGGGTTGATGCTTTTGCTCAACCTTTTAATTAAACCGGTCTGGATTTTTGCTATCGACAGGAATGTTCAGAACTTGGTNNTGCTCAACAAGCATTTTTCTGCCATCGTGGTTTTAAAGTTCATGCTTGCCATGCTTTATATTTTCATTGCTTTTTCCGTGGCGCTGCTTATGAAATACAAAGCCGACCAGATGAAACTCCTTGCCTGGCTTGCTTTTAACCAGATCCTTACCTCCTTTATCCTTTACCTGAGGTCGAATGTTTCAGGTTTGCTGATGTTCAAAACCGACAGCGTCCTCTCTGTGCTCGACCGCTTGCTCATGATCCTTTTCTGCAGTGTATTATTGTGGGGACACATTACTGCTTCCAGTTTCAGGATCGAATGGTTTGTCTACTCGCAAACGGCAGCTTACGGAGTTACCGCCCTTGTTGCATCCTTCATCGTGATCAAAAAAGCCAGTTTCCGTAAACTCAATGTGAATTGGCCGTTCTTCCTGATGATCATAAAGCGAAGCCTTCCATTTGCTTCTCTTGTATTGCTTATGACCTTATACAACCGGCTTGATCCGGTCATGCTGGGCAAACTACTCCCGGATAAACCCAATTACCTTCACAGCGATATTAATACGGCCCACGTCCAGGTTGGAATCTATGCCAATGGATTCCGTTTGCTGGATGCGGCAAACATGATCGCTTACTTGTTTTCCGTGCTGCTGATCCCGGTATTTTCCAGGATGATCAAACGGAAAGAATCGGTAGAGAAAATGGTGAAACTGTCATTCACCTTGCTGATCACGATAGCAGTCATCGTGGCCTTCGGTTGCATTTTTTATAGCGGCGAACTCATGAAACTTCTTTATAAAGAGCACTTCGACAGATCTGCGGAGGTATTCAAACTGCTGATGGGCGGATTTGTGGCAGTTTCCACTACGTACATCTTCGGCACCTTGCTGACTGCAAACGGTAATCTGAAACAGCTGAACATCATTTCCCTCATCGGGTTACTGATCAATTTCAGCATGAACCTAATCCTGATACCACGACTGCTGGCGGTCGGTTCGGCTTATGCCAGCCTGGTTACCCAGTTTTTCATTGCCATTATGGAAGTAATCATCGTACAAAGGATCTTTAAATTCAAAATAAATTACCGTTACCTTCTCACCCTTCTTTTCTTCGTCATCGGTGTAATCCTGTTGAATTTCATTTCGAAAGCCGTGGATTTCCGTCAGTTTGGCATCGGAACCTCCGGTAATTCCTGGCTGCTGAACTTTTTCCTGATGATCGTCCTTTCCATTGGGTTTGCTGCAGCATTAAAACTTGTTAACCTGAAATCCATGCTCCTGATCCTCCGTGAAGATCGTTAAACTCTTTTCTTTCTTCCATTACCTTCACTTTTTGCGGTTTCATGAAAAAACAATAATTTTGGACAATATTTGATCTTTGATCCTATGACAAATGAAATGAAAAGGAATGAGGATTTTGATTCTGGCAGCCTGGTTATCTTTTTATACAAATGGAGAAAGCCGCTTCTGATGGTCATAATCATTGCTGCTCTCGGTTCATGGTTCTTCTCTTGCCCATGGTTCATAACACCGAAATTCCAGTCTACCGTTATAATGTATCCTGCCAGTAGCAGTTCCGTTTCAAAAGCCTTACTGAGTGACCAATCGGCAAAAGGACAGGATCTTATGGCCTTTGGCGAAGACGAACAGGCAGAACAACTATTGCAGATTTTGAATTCCAATAAGATCCGTGACCGGATCATTCAGAAGTTCAATCTTGTTCAACATTACAGGATCGATTCTACTTCCAGATACAAAAATGAATCCCTTTATAAGGAATATGACCGGAACATTACCTTCCGCCGTACCGAATATATGGCCGTACAGATCTCGGTTTTGGATAAAGATCCGCAGATGGCGGCCGATATAGCCAATAAGATTGCAGACCTTCTCGACTCCACAAAAAACCAAATGCAACGGCAAAGGGCATATAGCGGTTACAGGATTGTAGAAGCAGAATACAATTCATTGAAGGAGGAAGTGGACAAGGTCGCAGATTCACTGGTAGCCATCGGGAAACTCGGCGTGAATGATGTAGATTACCAGTCACAGGCACTGAATACGCAAATGGCCATTGCGACCAGTAACAATAACAGATCGGCTATGGCTGCTTTGCAAAAAAGGCTTGATGTGCTGGGACAATATGGAGGTATTTATATGTCGTTGAAGAATGCTCTCGAATATAAAACCCATCAGTTGACATTGCTGCAGGCGAAGTTCAAGGAAGCCAAGGTGGATGCAGAAGAAGACCTGCCCCAGAAGTTCATCGTGAATAATGGTTACAAAGCCGAACGGAAATCCTACCCGGTGCAGTGGCTGATCGTGGTGGTAACCACCTTTTCTGCCTTCTTTTTCACCATCATCGTCATCATCATCATGGAGAAGATCAGCAAATACGAATCACACAAGAAGTTCCACCTATCCTGAACCCGGAAATTTAAAATTCAAATTCCTAAATTATACAGTTATGGAAGATTACTTTAAAAGTAAAAAATTAATCCAAATTCTTATTCACTGGAAGCTTCATCTTGCGGTGATTATAGCGGCAGCTGCGATTCTCGCCGCATTTTTCTCCAGTTCGATTTTCATTACACCACTGTTTAAATCATTTGCGGTTTTATATCCTTCCAATATATCGGCCTATGCAGATGAAAGCCTTAGTGAACAGATGATACAGGTACTGCAATCGAAAGATATTCGCGACAGTGTGGTTGCGAAGTTTGATCTTCCGAGACATTATGGGATAGACCCGGGTTATGAATATTATACAAGTACCTTGTTGTGGGAATACAGCCAAAATGTGAAAATCTCGAAGACACCCTATGCTGCGGTAATCATTGAGGTTTGGGATAAAGATCCAAAGGTCGCCTGTGATATGGTGAATGAGATCATGAACCAATACAACTTTAAACTTCGCGGACTTCATAAGGAAAAATTCAGAGAGGTTGTAACTAATTACCGGACGGTTACCAATTATAAAAGAATGGAACTGGATTCCCTTCAGCAACGTTCACAGGAACTTGGAGTTAAATACGGTTTGCTGGATTATCCCAACCAGACCCGCGAAGTGATGCGGGCTTACCTCTCAGGAGGAGGTTCAGGCAGCAGAGGTGGTGAAGTGAACCGGCTGAAGAAGAACCTCGAGGAAAAAGGGGGAGAGCGGGAAATGTTATCGAACTTAATGATTGCCATAACGAAAGATTATAGCGCATTTAAACTTGACTACGACCGGGCCGTCCTCGACCTGAACCGGAATTATACCTATGTTAATGTACTGAATAAGCCTTTCGTGGCTGATAAAAAAGGATATCCCGTAAGATGGGTCATCGTTGTGGTTTCTGCCCTGGCATCCTTATTCCTGGCTGTCGTTGTAATCGGCATCATTGAAAGCCGTCGGAAACGGCCGGAAGTACAAACAACAGTATAACCCATGTTTATTTTTTAGAGAATTGCTGGAAAGAACGAAAATAAGATGGGTATATGCCATTAGTGTGATTTTTATCGCACTCAATGTATACTTTATGCTTCGGGATATCTACTGGACACTCCTGATCCCGTTTCTTGCCGTGATCCTGTACTTGTATTTTTATTCCATGGACAAGATCCTCCTGCTGATTGTATTTTTCACACCGATTGCAATCAACATGACAGATCCCCAATTCGGTTTGGGGATATCGCTCCCCACCGAGCCACTGATGGCAGGAGTACTGGCTTTGTTCATTATTAAGCTTTTTTATTCAAACAATTACGACCGGAAGATCCTTAAGCACCCGCTGACCATTATTATTGTGCTTAGCCTCGCATGGATGTTCATTACCAGCCTTACCAGCCAGATCCCCATTGTTTCCATAAAAGCGCTAACGGCAAGGTTATGGTTTGTTGTTCCTTTTTATTTTGTTGGGATCCTGCTGTTCCGGAAGATAAAGAATATCCGCGCATTTATTTGGCTTTATGCCATTCCCCTGGTCGGAGTGATCATCTATACGACCTATAATCATTATTTATGGAGATTTTCCGAACAATCGGGTCATTGGGTGATGGAGCCATTCTATAATGATCATACTGCATATGGCGCCATCCTGGCAATTTTCATCCCCGTATTTGTCGGTTTCTCTTTTACAAAAACCTATTCGAAAACCCTCCGGTTTTTCTCATTTCTCGTGTTGGCATTCCTCATCATGGCCCTGATCCTTTCCTATAGCCGGGCCGCCTGGGTTAGCCTTGCATTCGCTATCTTGGTTTACCTGGTCATTGCTTTGAAGATAAAACTGAAGTGGATCCTGGTTACCTTCGGTATTCTGCTCAGCATTTTCTTCCTTTTTCAAAATGACATCTGGGAAAAACTTGAAAAAAACAAACAGGGGACTTCTGCCAACTTCCTTGAACATGTACAATCTATTTCAAATGTTACAACCGATGATTCAAACCTGGAGCGTCTGAACCGTTGGGCATCTGCCCTTCGTATGTTCCGGGAACGGCCGGTGCTGGGTTTCGGTCCGGGAACTTACCAGTTTGAATATGCTCCTTTTCAGAGATACAGCGAGAAAACGCGGATCAGTACAAATGCCGGGGATAGAGGGAATGCCCACAGTGAATATATCGGTCCACTTGCAGAATCCGGAGTGCTGGGAATATTTTGGTTTGTAAGTATCCTTGTCGTTGTTGTTCGTACCGGATTACGGGTTTATAAGAAGACTGATTCGAAGGAGATCAAGATGCTTAGCCTATCGGTTCTGCTGGGGTTGATCACTTATTACTTCCATGGAACCATGAATGATTTCCTCGACACGGATAAAGCTTCTGTGCCCTTCTGGGGATTCATTGCCATCCTGGTTGCACTCGACTTGTACTACATGCCCAAGGCAAAAAAGGATAGCGAGGTTTCATCCGATATGGCAAAATAATTACAATTGGACGATTTTAGATTTTCGATTGAATTTTGAATAATCGTAAATCAACAGATCGTAAATTCAATCTAAGATCGTAAATCGTAAAATCGTAAATCGAGTCTGGAAAGTGGATTTTCGAAAGAAAAACTGCGAGGAGTTATTTCAGTTTCTGAATGATATCAGGCAACATCTTCAAAGCTGCGACTTCACGCCATTTTTTCCGGGCTTCAATTGCTGGCGCACCCCAATAAATTTTTCCTCCCTCAAGAGACTTTTCGGTTCCGGAACCGGCAAGAAGAATAGCGCCTTTTCCGATCACAAGGTCTTTGTTGATAAGTACGTTGGCCCAAAGAATAACATCATCCTCAATCCTTGTTACTCCTGCAATGGCGCAAAATGCTCCGATGAGGCAATTCCTTCCGATATAAGTATCATGGCCAACCTGGACATGGTTATCAAACTTTGTTCCGAAGGAAATGATGGTATCTCCTGACACACCTTTGTCGATACTGGTCAAAGCACCTACCTCCACATTGTCTTCCAGTATGACCCGGCCACAGGATTCAAGTTTTTTATAACCTTCGGGCCGGCGTTGAAAATAATAGGCATCTGCGCCGATCACAGCACCGGAATGAATGATAACATTGTTGCCGATGACACAATGATCATAAATGCTGGCATTGGCATGAATGATGCAATTCTTTCCGATCTTAACATGATTCCCTATAAAAGCGCCGGGTTGGATAATAGTCCCTGCGCCGATCTCGGCAGAAGGACTGATGGCAGATACAGCCTTTTGAAAAGAACGGAATGTTGTTACCAGGAAAACATAATCATCAAAGGGATGATCGGAGATGATCAGTGCTTTGCCTGAAGGCGGAACCATGTCCTTATTGATCAGGATCGTGGTAGCTTTTGACTTTAAAGCCTTGTCGTAATATTTGGGATGGTCGACAAAGGTAAGGTCGCCGGGTTCGACCATATGGATTTCATTGATCCCGGAAACGATAAAATCCGGGTCACCCACAAAGCGTGCATGAATCAGGCCGGCAATTTCTTTAAGTGTCTGAGCAGAATCAAATTTCATCGTCAGTAATTTGAAATAATGTTAATCCAAACATCCCGGTTTTCATCCGGCATCCTAAATCAGTGCCCTATTCCTTCACCCTTTCGGAATAATCACCCGTGCGTGTATCCACCCTGATCAGTTCCCCTGTCTCGATGAAGAGGGGGATCCTTACTGTTGCTCCGGTTTCAACCGTAGCGCTTTTCATGGAGTTTGTTGCAGTATTACCTTTCATACCGGGTTCGGTATAGGTCACTCTCAGCACTACATACGTCGGAAGCTCGCAGGTAAGCGGGGTTTCCGTATCGACATGGAACAGAATCTCAACTTCCTGGCCTTCCTTGAGGAAGGCAGGAGCATTGATCATCTCTGAAGGAATAAATGTCTGCTCAAAGGATTCCGTGTTCATAAAATGATAACCGGAATCGTTTTTGTAGAGATATTGATATTTTCTTCTTTCAACTCTTGCCACATTGATCCTGACGCCAGAATCAAAAGTATTGGGGATAACCCTGCCGGTCTTTAGGCTCTTGAGTTTTGTACGAATGAATGCCGGTCCCTTGCCCGGTTTCACATGCTGAAATTCTACAATTGAAAAAAGATCATCATTGTATTCAATTACTAAGCCATTTCTGATATCAGCGGTTGTTGCCATAAAACTTTTATTGATAATGAAATAATCGGGGTGCAAAATTAGGCATTTTTTTGAATCTGCAGAGGAAAAGAGAAGGAATTTGTTACAACTCCTCTTCTCCTTCAGCCGACACCTGCCTGCCTGCAGGTAGGATGAAATGAAAAATTGTTGTCAGAATGAGAAAGGGGGATGATGTGATTCACTCCACAACAACCTTCGCCTCCCCAACTGTCTGATTATTGTATACCAGCCTGAAGTAATACATCCCGCCGTGCCAGGCCGAAACATCCAATTCCATTGTCGTTTGGGTGCGGACAATCTCTTGCTGCAATATCCTCTTGCCGGAAACGTCGTACACCTCGAGGGTCGTCGACTTCCACCTTTCGTAAACGGTTGTAAAGCCGAATGATGAATTGCCCTGCCTGACGATGAGATGCTTCGGAAACTCTACGGTTACAATGCTGCCTGCCGGATTCGGATAGACTTTGAGGGCAGCAGTTTCTGGGTTTTTGAATGGCTCATCTATGCCTACCACCGCACACGAAGGAACGATCGTATCGGATACGATAGGTTGAGGGCATAGGCTGTCGTACGTGAACTGCCGGGTGTAAACGGAGTCATAGTCTAAATTGGAGTTGAATTTTTGAAGAATTACCCTTGTGCTGCCATTAACATCATTCAGCCCAAATAGTAGTATTTTATTATCGAAGGTTTTTGTGATCCATGAAGAACCGCTATGGGTGGGGTCAGGGAGATATTTTGTTGTTTTAGCATTCCCAAGAGTATCTGTTTTGAACAAAGCCCAATATCCGTTTGTACTCGATGAAGCCCAGGATCCATCAATAATTATTGTAGTGTCATCAAGCATTGTAATTACTTTTGAGGTGCCACCAAATTCCGGCATACTGGAAAGTAAATCGTGGTTCATTAGTTCATAACCCTGTCCTGAAAATTTAAGCAGCTCTGGAGAATTCTCCCGTCTTGCAGCAGAATAATAATTGCCGGTACTGCTTTTAACCGTAGTCCAGGCCTCGCCAACGTACGAAGTATCGGTATGCTGACTGTAAACCAACCGCCATTTCTCATTGCCTGCGGTATCGGTTTCAATGAAATAGGGTCGTAGCCAATTTGGAGTATAGGCAGAACCCGTTAGTAAAATGGTAGAATCATCCGTGTACATTGTTTGGATAGCTTCGGAATTGATGTTTGAAGTTTTGTTATAAATTTTTACCCAAAGTAATTCACCAATGGAATCAAACTTAAACATTCTGATCCGGTCGTATGGATTATTCCCAAAAAATAATCCACCAAGTATATAACCTCCGTCAAGGGTTGGTTTAACGCCAAAATCACCATCATTTTCATTATCTAAAACCAAGATCCTGCACCATTCCAGTTCTCCGCATTTATTTAGTTTTATTATAAAGGGATCAAAGTTTGGGCTATTGAATTGCGTCGTGCCTCCGGAGAGAATTAATCCGTTTTCATTAGCCCTTTCAACACATGAAATACTATTATAGGAAGAACCATTCCCAATCTTTTTATCCCATAGTACATTACCATTGATATCGGTTTTTATCAACCATCCATAATGTATATTTTGGATATCGCCGGCAAGAAGATAGCCTCTGTCATAATGTTCGAGACAATAGTACGAATAGGGTTGATGCCCATACCCGTAATACTGAATCCAATTCTGGCAAGAGATGCTTTGGGAAAAAGCAAGAAACAGAATAATCAAAAATTTTTTCATAGATAATAAAATTGAAGGTTCTTCTGTTTGAGTTGTCGGAGGAAAAGTGTTACGCTGAATTATTTTACAATCACAAATTTAGCGGAACCAAGTGTCCTCTTTCCCTTGTTTATCCTGCAAAGATAGGATCCGGCGCTCAGATTGCGGCAATCGATCAGCAACTGATCCTGTAATTTTTTTAATTCGTTATGCATGACTATTTTTCCTTCACTTGTAACAATCGAAAGCACCAAAACCTCGTTTGACGATACCGAGCCGCTATAATTATAATCTGCGATCACGTATTGGCTTGAAGGATTCGGAAAGAGTTTCAGAGAACCGGCGTTCAAGGCTGTGCGCGGTTTTGGTTCTTTATTTGCAACCACAGACTTGGTTTCATCCGGCAAATAGATCGGTTCCGTATACGAAATCAGGTTGTTGGCAATGAGAATATTCCGTGCATAGGTCTGAACGGGTTCGGAGGCTTCGGATAACAGTTGTTGCAGTTGGTTAATCTGATCTGGATTTATGTCGTAAATTGTCAGGTTTTGAGATTGAAGGTCACATAGGATATGCAGATAGGATGAATAATGCTGGTATTCTTTGACCTGCTCCTCAGTCAACTGGAATTGATTGGGAATGCTATTCAGTACCTCAATAGCTCTATCAGTCTGTCCATTTGAGAGATATTCAAAAGCCAGTGTATATTTCGAGTGCAAATCACTGCGGTTCTCCAACAAAAGTATAATGCTGTCTGCAGCATTTATCCCTGAAGTATCCTGTGAGTAGTACCTTATCAGTTCACCAAGATAATAGCTTTGCCACAACTGGTGTTCAAACAGCTTGCCTTCCAGTTGTTCTTTTAGTCCGACAATGTCTTTCCCTGCAAGGATTTCGCTCATCATTGTATCCGGCATCGGATCAAACCTGTTGTCAATTCGTTCATTACATTCTCTGATGAATCAGTTCATGACGACCTTCTCCCCGGCCACCGTCCTGCCGTTGTACGATAGCCTGAAATAGTACATCCCGCCGTGCCAGGCCGAAACATCCAATTCCATCGTCGTTTGTGCGCGGACGACCTCTTGCTGCAATATCCTCTTGCCGGAAAGATCAAATACTTCCAGGGTCGTTGATTTCCATCTCTCATAAACGGTTGTCGAACCAAAGGCGGCGCTGCCATTCTTTATCACAAGATGCTTTGGAAACTCGACGGTAACGATGCTTCTTGCCGGATTAGGATAGACTTTTAAGGCTGTGGTTTCCGGATTTTTCAAAGGTTCATCTATTCCAACGACCGCACACGAAGGAACAATCGTGTCTGATACAATCGGGTGAGGACACAAGCTGTCGTAAGTGAACTGCCGGGTGTAAATGGAGTCGTATTCGAGATCAGAATTGAATTTTAAAAGCTCAATCCTTGAACTTCCTCCAATATAATTCACCCCGATTAATAGAATTTTTTTATCAAATGTTTTTGTAATCCATCTCGAATCACTATTTGCAGGGTCAGGTAGGTATTTGGTTGTTTTTACATTACCTAATGTATCTGTTTTCCATAAAGCATAATAATAGACTGAACTACTCGTCGACCATTCGCCATCAATGATAATTGTTGTGTCATTGTACAGTATCAGGACTCTGGAAGCACCACCATTGTCCGGAGAACTTGAAAGCAGATCTTTATTCATCAGTTCATATCCCTGTCCTGAAAATTTAAGCAATTCGGGGAAGTTTTCTCTCCACCCGGCCGAATAATAGTTTCCTGTTCTGCTTTTTACCGAAGTCCAGGCCGCACCAATGTATGAAGTATCGGTATGCTGGCTGTAAACCAACCGCCATTTCTCATTGCCGGCAGTATCGGTTTCAATGAAATAGGGTTTTATCCAATTAGGATAATAACAGAACCCTGTCATTAGGAGCGTTGTGCTATCTGAGTACATTGTGTACATTGATTCTGAATTGATATTATTAGTTTTATTGTATATTTTCACCCATATTAGCTCTCCGACACTATCAAATTTGAAGACACGGATCCGGTCATAAGGATTATTTCCGTAAAACATTCCCATCATGCAAAACCCACCGTCCGAAGTGGGTTTAATGCTTACGCCTGCACCATAATCATTATCAACCATCAAACCTCTACACCATTCCAGTTGACCGCAAGCATTCAATTTAATGATAAAAGGGTCGCTTTGGGGACTGTTGAACATGGTTGTAACGCCACAAAGAATAAATCCATTGTCACTGGTTTGTTCGATGTTTGAAGGCATTACTGAATGAATACCATCGCCGATTTTTATATCCCACAATTGATTCCCGTTGATGTCGGTCTTAATAATCCATCCATACTTGTATGACTGGATATCTCCTGCTAAAATGTACCCTTTGTCATATTGTTCAATGCAATATGAAGAGTATGGTTGGTGTCCGTACCCGTAATACTTATTCCAGTCCTGGCAATAGGTGGTTTGGTAAAAAGAAATAAATAGAATAATTAAAATTTTTTTCATAAGTAAAAAATTGAAGGTTCTCCCGGCCATTACCGGGAGAACCCTTTAAGACGAATTATTTTACAATCACAAATTTTGCGTAACCGAGGGTTCTCTTTCCCTTGCTTATCCTGCAAAGATAAGATCCGGCGCTTAGATTGCGGCCATCGATCAGCAACTGATCCTGTTTCTTTTTCAATTCCTTTTGCACAACTTTCTTTCCATCACTCGAAAAAATCGTCAGCACCACAGATTCGTTTGATGAGAACTCGCCGCTGTAATCATATTCAGCGATCACATAATACTTTGCAGGATTTGGAAAAAGTTTTAAATAACCAGCGTTTAATGCTGTGTGGATTTTTGGTTCCTTACCGGCGACCACAGACTTGGTTTCATCCGGCAAATAGATCGGTTCCGTGTACGAAATCAGGTTGTTGGCAATGAGAATATTCCGTGCGTAAGTACGAACAGGATTGCTGCTTTGTGCAGCAAACTGCTGTAACTGGCTTATCTGGTCCTTATTGACATCATAGATCGTAAGATTCAAAGATTGCAAATCAAGCAATATATGCAAATAATCCGAATAATCTTGGTATTCCTTCAATTGATCGCCGGTCAATTCAAATTGCGAAGGTATATTATTGAGTACTTCGGTTGCGTGATCGGGTTGTCCACAGGCAAGATATTCGAATGCAAGAGCATATTTTTCACTAATGTCGTTACGGCTTTGCAACAAGGCTATAACACTATCGGAAGTATAAACGCCGGTAGTATCGGCGGCATAAAACCTTAAAAGATCGCCCAAATAGGATGACTGTAAAAGTTCATGCGCATAAAGTTTGCCTTCCAGTTGCTCCTTTGATCCTACAACCTCTTTTCCTCCAAGAATATCATTCATCATGGAATCGGGCATCGGTATAAACCTGTTATCCAGTTCGTTCATCACATCCTCCGATTTTGCCAACTGTGGATTGGCGACAAGAATATCCCTGATCATGGCATTCGGAAGCACATCCTCCTTGTTAATGGAACTTTTCATCACGGTATCGGACAAATAGGGTGATTTACTCATCAGATCATCCTGGACCTGCATCGCCTCGGGCGGTACACTGAATAACACTTCAGTGTTCGTGGCATCGGTGTTACCGCCATCTATCAATGATGCTAGCTGGCTGTTTAGCGATGCAACCTGGACATCTTCCCCAGATAGATTTGCTTTCATCTGGTCGGGCAATCCTCCTCCTGAATTAAGTTGTGAAGGGCAGGCGGTATCCCTAGAATATATAAGACCATATGCAATATTTAAATACACACTCGTGGAATAATAGTATGGCATAACGTGGAGATTTGAAGGATTTGAGAATTGATGGTAGGTATAGGTAATAATTCCACCTCCATTATATATATCTGATACTCCCCCTGTGTGGGATAAAGAGAAAGTATTTCCTGCCGGGGATTTCACATCGAGGGGATCGTAAGTTCCCTGTGTTCTTGCAATTCCAAGACCCGGATAGTATGTGTCATCACCGGTAATAGCCTGATCGAATAGTGTTTTGTTGAATTGGTTGCACTTTAGGCAAAGGCCCGTAGTTCCATCCGTATTGCGATTGATCAACTCGGCAATAATACCAAAACCAAGTGTGTCGAATTTATTGTTATAAATCATTCTGGAATCGGGTCCAGAATTATTGACTATGAGTCCGTAATAAGATCCAATTGAATTCAAATCGGTCACGCCATGAATATGGAAATGATTTTCCTGCACATTAAAACTTCCTGTACATTCATCTAAATACAAACCATCAAGAAAGTCATGCGGATAATTTACATTTTTGGGTAATAAAAACTCGGTTGAAGTAACTGCAGGGTTTGCCACACCACTAAAATAACATGCTCTCAAGTTGTTCTTAAATGTGCACCTGTCAACCGAAACAACCGCGACCGGGTCGGTATTCAGCGCTTTGATCCCGTAATAAAGACCCTCAAACCTGCTTGGTGTCCATTGTGTGCAGGGATAAACAGGCCCCAGGCATTGTCCGTTCACCATAAACCCGGCATTGATGCTGGTAATGCCGATTCCGTTATCAATTGCCGGAGGAGAATAAGGATTAGCGCTTTTGTTTATGAAATTGCAGGCATCAAATCTAAGGCCCGTAATATTTAACAGGGATACAAAAGTTTGAGGCTGGCTTGCCAGATCGCTGAACGGACCTGTTGTTTCAAAGGTCATGTTGTTGAATCTGCTTTGTTGCGCGAAGGGATAAGTAAGAAATTCGACGGCTTTGAAATTGTTTCTGAAAACAGCATAGTTTGCATGTATGATCCCACCGGTGGAAGTCCAGATAATGTAACCGTTATTGTCCTTTTTGCAGGTCGTTATTCCGATTCTTGCATTTTCAACGACGGCTCCGTTTCTGAAATAGGCTACGCCTTGGTTTGCCGGGGTTTGCCTAAGCGTTGAATTCCCCCAAAGCTCAATTCCGAGCCACATTCCGGTGCAGGAATTCGTAAGATCACAGCCTGCATCACAAAACAGTGTCGCCCCGGGTTCAACCATTATTTTCGTCATTACAGGAAACCTGACTCTTGTTCGTATTGTAAGCGTTGCCGGGGCCTTAATCCTAATGCTTCTGTCCATGTTAACGGGTGTAGCCCAGGTTGTGTCCCTCGTAACAAGAAGGGGGTTGTTGTTAACAGTGGGACAAGGATACAGGTACGTTTGCCACACACCTCTCCCATAAGTTGATACGCGAAGGATTTCCTGTTCTTCCAGAAGCTCGATGTCGGTAACCATTGATACCGGAAGACCGCCGTTGAAAGGCTGCCAGGTAGAAAATGTGTTGTCTTTATAGAAAATGCCAACATCGGTGCCTATAAACACCGGGTCGTTGGCGCCTTTGCCGCACCGGATCCGGTTCACCGGGAAATCTGGCAAGCCGGCGGAGCTATCGGTAAATTGTCGACCCCCGTCAGAGGAATAATATATCTTTCTATGATCGGGCCAGTTTGAAAAGCCACCAAGGGCAACCCACATCTTGCTTGTATCTGTAGGTGATATTGCTATGGATGTTATTCCGCGCCATTTAAGGTTGTCCTTTAGGTCACTGTTACCCGGAAGAGCGAGCAGGTCAATAAACGAGGCTCCACTGTTAGTGGTTTTGATTAATTTGTGCGTCTTATTGACATTACTGTCACCAATATAGCCTATGTAGGAAAATAGAATTGTACCGGTATCCGAAGCCGCCACAGCAATACAATTGATCTGTTCACTTGAATCAATCTGACCAGAACTAAGCGTAACTGGTATTTTGGTAATAATAGTGTTTATATCAAATTTGGAGTTGTGCATATGGTTATTCCTGAATAAATCATATGCTCCCGTATACATTATTTCTGAAGTTTTCGGATTCAGGACAACTGGCTGAGGACTTACGGGTGCCTCTATATGAAATGGGTCTATACGCGTAGGTGTAAAGTTCTCCTCAAATTCTTGACCATAAGTTGAGGAAACATTAAGCTGAGGACCTCTTTGAGCATACACAATATTTGGGTACTCAAAATCAACAATCGTAGATCCTCCATCACCCTCAAGAGTACTTTCCCATTTACCGAAGTTATTTACAAAGACACCGGTATGAGTTGTTCCTCCTCCAATCCAAAATGGATTCATCTCCGTAGTACCGATATCCCAGACCGATATCCCAGAATTCATTTGCCCAGAGGCCGGTTCCGTTAAGATTATTCCAAGCGTCTATTCCATTGTTTGTCTTGGAAACACCTCCGTCATTACCGCAAATGATCGTATCATGGGCACCGTGAGAACCCGGCGCACCCCCTCTGATAAAAAAAGCATCTCGCGTATCAGGGTGATATCCATGGCCACCATCAAAGTAATATCCTGTTGTATGATCCTTTAACCAAACACCATTATAATTAAGGAGCCGTGACATGGCGTTGCCTCCAACATATATTACATTCGTATCCTTCGGGTTAATTAATAACTCAAGTTTCGCAGTTAAA
>PLMO01000069.1 GCA_003142515.1 Bacteroidales bacterium | reverse complement strand
GCGGCTCTCTCATTTTTTTTGTTAAACGTGATCTTGCAGCTCATGGGTTTAAGGATGACTGCTAATAGAAGAATACAGAAAATTGGGCTTATCTCTTGTTGAAATATTGATAACTGGCCATTAATAAGGCCTGCCAATGTAGTTATCAACATTCCAACAAGATAATAATAAAAAAGATGAAAATAATTTGAAATAAATTTGGAATTCAACATAGAAGCGAAATAGCGAAATAAAATTTGTTGCTTTGTCGTATGGTTGTTTAGTTGTTGAAGTGAAAATTACGCTATGACTTTTTATTTTTCATTCTTTCGCTATTTCACCATTTCGCCATTTAAAACCTTGTCCGCTCGTCCGCTTTTCTTCTTCAGATACATGGCATCCAGAAAATAAAGTACCTTGATGGAGAAACTGTTAGATGCGGGAGATCGGAATGTGGTATTGCAGTCTCTCAGGAAATCATTTTCAATAACATCCGTTACTGTGTTAACAGCGTTTTTCCATACGAGTGAAAGCTGGCTGCCGGGAGCAAAATTCCAGGTATAGGTCAGATCAATGTTTATAAGGTTGTAATTGAGATCCTGGTTTTTCGGATAGACGACAGGGTCGAGGTTCCCGTCGCCTCTTAACCGGTAATATGAATAATAGGGCGCTGTGACCCAATAATGCCGTAAACGAAAATCAAGGCTCATCCTGCTGCTGAACATAAAAGTGGCGCTTAAAACATTGGTAATGGTTCTGAGATCACGCCTTCCGAAGATAATCACTGTATTCTGATTTCCATCCAGCGAATCCATCACATACCCCACATTGTTGAAAATATATTCATAGTCAATCCTGTACTGGAGGAGAAGCCGGTCGCTGACCCGGTAACGGGGCCCAAAAGTGACCGAAAAACCACGGGATTTGTATTTTGACGCAAGATAACCTGCCAATATAAAATCAATGGCAAATTTCTTACGGTAATCCGTTGAGATCCACGGGGCAAAATTGTATTCAGCCGGCTGAATATACATGAATCCTGTAACCCTGGGTTCATAATAGTCGTGATAAAGTGCCGGTAGCAGTGTATAGCTTCCTCCGATCGTTAAATGTTTCCGGGTGTCAAAGATCGATTCACCGCTGATCATAAACGAGTTGTAATTGAAATCATCATATAGGCAATTATATGCGAACCGCAGGCTGTTGGTTGCATCGAGGAATTTTCCGAAAGGTTCATAAAGATTATAATTCAAAACCAACACATTGTTGAATTTATTGTTCCGGTCATTGAACCCCATGTCATTCGGATCATATCTATCCGTCTCGAGCAACTGGTTATAAGTGAAAAGAAAGTTTCCCTTAAGTTTACCGAAGGCCAGGCTGTAATGGTATCCGAGATCAGCGGAGGAATGGCTGTAATATTTCTGGCTGATAAAGGCATCTCCCATGAAGGCATAGGTGTACTTTTTATTGGCAATCCTGAAATCGATGCCGGTAACATTGGCGGTATAACCATTATCGTGCATATGAACATTCGTATTCAGAAAATCAAAATACGAATTGTTCTTCAACGCCTGGTCAAGAACAATCATATTATAGTTTGTGAAGCCCTGCGTAAGAATCCTCCGCACTTTTCCGGTAACCGTATCCTGTACTGTTGCCCATGTGTTTCCTGAAATGGCATTGAAAACGCCAATCCCAAGGCCATGGCTGGTCCGGCCGGAGACCTTGGTCGCATTCAGCAGGCGCGTTTGCGTGGGGTTTTCGATGATCTTCTCCGGATCATTCAGAGAATCGGAAACGGTACTCATCCCTTTGGGTGTGCCCCCGATGCGGCGGGAATAGAAGATGGCGGTTTTATTGAAGAGTTCCGTTCCTTCGGTGAAGAACTGGCGTTTCTCGTTGTACTGTATCTCGAAAGGAGAGAAATTATAAATCTTGTCATCAGAGGGTACTTGTCCGAAATCAGGGATCAGGGTCATATCAAGTGTAAAACTCTCATTGATGCCATATTTCAGATCGGCTCCATAGTTATAGGTGAATTGCCAATTCGGGTCCCCGGGATTTTGCTGCATATATCCTGAGACATAGGGTGAAAGCGACAACCGTAGAGGTGGGCGGACATCTTTAATACCTTCCAGTAATCCTGCCTGGTTGACATAGCCATCGATGTGGGAGTCGACAAAATTCCAGGATCCGGTTTCCCGGTAACGACGGATATCGCGCTGGCAATTTATTCCCCAGTGTTGTATCGCAGTTTTCGGAAAACGAATGGCGGAATATGGGATTTTCATTTCAACAACCCATCCCTTGTCATTTTTCCGGGCTTTGCTGTGCCATACTGCATCCCAGCTCATGTCGCCATCGATGTATGAGGTACCTCCCGGAATTTTAAAATCCATCTGGACATCCGAAGCGTAAACCATGAAGCAAAAAGCATTAAGACCATCGTTGAAGGGACTTAGCATGAGCATGAAATAGTCGGAATTCAGTCCTTTTGAATCACGCAGACCCATCTCGGTTAAAATACTGTCGGGGGAGGGATCGTACATCATCGCACCAACATACAATCCCGAATTATCATACAAAAACTTTACTTCTGTCCGGAATGCGGCCGGTTTTCCATTATATGGCCTTCGCTGGATGAAATCTCCTGCAACCGGAGCTTTCGACCATACTTCCTCGTCGAGGATTCCATCAATTTTAGGAGCAACGCTGACCGGAAGGGCAAAAACCATTTTCTTGCCTTCCTGGGCAATCATGAACAATGGGATCAAACAGGAGATGAAGAGGAGGTAACCTGTCTTTTTCATCATTACAGATAGGTGCACAAATATATTGGAAGTTTTTAAATACTTCACCGGAAATCCGTGAAATCTCTGAAATCAGAGGTGAGAGGCCGGGTGAAGAATTAAATAGCGAAATAGCGAAATGGTGAAAGTTTATTTAGGTGTTTAGTTATTTAGTTGTTTAGATGTTTAGGTGTTTTGTTGTTAAATTGAAGATTAACTTTGTGACTTTGTACTTTGTGACTTTGTGACTTTGTGACTTTGTGACTTTGTGACTCTGTTACTCTGTTACTCTGTGACTTTGTAACTTTATGAACTTTAAAAACTTTATGAACTTTATAACTTTATAACTTTATGAACTTTATGAACTTCTAAACAACTTCGTAAAATTGTTCATGAACTCTTGGAAAATCTGGTTGTTTGTTGCCACGATTTCCTTTCCAAAGATATAATTTTCGCCCGAATTAAAGTCTGTTACTTTACCACCTGCGTTTCTCACCAGGATCGTACCTGCTGCCACGTCCCAGGGGCTGAGTCCATATTCATAAAATCCTTCAAAACGGCCACAGGCCACATATGCCAGATCGGCAGCAGCAGAACCCAGTCTTCGGATACCATGACTGTGTTCCATAAGGAACCGGAAAAAATTCATGTAGGGATCTATCCGGCTGTAATCATAATAGGGAAAACCGGTTGCCAGCAGACTGTCGGCCAGCCGGGCTGTTTCAGAGACACGGATCTGTTTACCGTTCAAAAAGGAGGGCGACCCTTTACAGGTGAAAAAACATTCGTTCTGGTTTATCTCCAGGATGACTCCCACGATGACCTCTTTTTTCTCCATCAAAGCAATACTGATAGAATAAACCGGAACACCATGGATGAAATTCGTGGTGCCATCCAGCGGGTCGATCACCCAATTCAGCTCTTTCATTTCAAGTTCCGGGTTCTCTTCTGCAATAAAGCCCGTTCCCGGGAGGATTTCCGAAAGTCCTTTCACCAGTCGCTCTTCGGAAACCTTATCGACATATGTTACGAAGTTATGAATGCCTTTTATCTCAATATCGGATGTCCTTAGATTATCCACTTCTTTGTGAATAAAATCAGCAGTTTGAATACTCAGGTCGCAAACCTGTTCCGTAATTTTCTTGAGTTCTGATGAGTTCATAAAGTTTATAAAGTTCATAAAGTTAATATCAAAAATTTCTGCATTCCCGCATTCCTGCATTCAGCTTTCCTGCATTGAAACTTTTAATTCTTCATTCTTAATTTTTCATTCTTCATTTTAAAGTACCAAAGCCCTACTCCTCCCAGAACTACCAGCATGATTGCGATGATTTCTGCCTGTGTCAGATGAATTCCAAGGAGATCATATACTCTGTTGATCCGGATCCGTTCGATGAAAAATCGTTCAAATCCGTTTAAGATCAGATAAATGCAAAACAAGTACCCGGGAATCGTCAGCTTTTTCCTCAATCCCCAAAGGATCCCGAAAATGATCAATCCCAGGAGGGTTTCATAAAATGGGGCAGGAAAAACAGGGGCCAACAGCATATGACAATGGGGGCCTGTGCAATTTGAGATCTGAATTCCTTCATCGATGACATTGTGTGGGTACCGGAATGACCAGGTCCAGTCAGGCAGGAACCCCATCCAACCGGGTTTAGGTGCAACATTTATCACACCCCAGCATCCGTCGCCGGAAAGCTGGCACCCGATCCGGCCGATGGCATAAGCCAGTATCAATCCCGGCGCTGCTGCATCCAGCATCATGGGATACCTGATTTTGTTCCGGTTGGCATACCAGAGAACGGCAAATGCTGCAACGATCAACCCACCGTAAAATGCAAGTCCGTTGAAAGAGAACAAGGTCCCTACAGGATCCCGGATAAGATCATCCAGATGCTCCATCATGTCGAAGACCTTGGATCCAATGATCCCGAAAACAGCTGCAATCAGGATAATCATTGCAGTAAGCTCATAAGGATGAACCGTTTCTTCGATCCATACCGGCTTTTTCAGTTGTTGTTTTTTCATCCTCAACCAGGTAAGTCCTCCAAACAATGCTGCCAGGAGAAAAGCGCCTGCGATATTCCCTTTTTCTGACAGGATATAATCTTCAGGCATTCGTGAAAATTCTGTATAATTCAGAATGATCCCGATCCCTTTCCAGCCAAGGATAAATCCAAGTAAAGCGGTGAGCAATAATTCCGGCAAGGCAGGCGGGCCTCCTTTCAATATCTTTTTTTGTTGAGAAGGGATCTCCCCCTTCCGCTCCTTTCTCCGGAGTTCCAGCCAAAGCACAAAACCGCCAAAAACGAATGCCATAGCCAGCATGAAGCCATAGCTGTTAACCGGCAAACTGATGTCAGTGCCCAGAAGATAGTTGATAAGATCAGAGAGACGTGGAAACACCTAAATTAATTAAAAATTAAAAATGAAGAATGAAGTTAATAAAGTTCATAAAGTTCATAAAGTTATAAAGTTCTTAAAGTTCTTAAAGTTCATAAAGTTCATAAAGTTATAAAGTTATAAAGTTCATAAAGTTCTTAAAGTTCTTAAAGTCACAAAGTCACAGAGTAATATTTAAAAATCAATTATCCATTATCAATTAATCCAGCATCCAGCATCCAGTACCTAATACACAGTACCTAATACCCAGTACCTAATACCCAATACCTAATACCCAATACCTAATACCTCATAACACAACTCTTCTCCTAAAACATCCAAGTTCACAGTTGTGATCTGGTTAACAAGCCGGGGATCGAACTTCGTCTTCACCTTGATGTAGTTCTCCGTGAAGCCATGCATGAATCCATTGGAATTGTCCGATTCAAATAAGACATGTGCTGTAAGGCCTTTATTTTTCAGATAAAATATTTTCTTTTTATTTTCCGATAATTGATGAAGCAGCCCGCTCCGTTGCTTTTTGATCTTATCCTGGACGGGTTCAGCCATGCCGGCTGCAATGGTGTTTGCTCTTCTTGAATAAGAAAAAACATGAACATACGAAAGCTCAAGGCCTTCAATAAAATCATAGGTTTCCCGGAAATCATCCTCTGATTCTCCCGGAAATCCTACGATCACATCGGTTGCGATGCAGGCGAGCGGAAGAAGATCGCAGATCTTCCGGATCCTGGAGGCGAAAAGTTCACGGTCATACTTCCGTTTCATCAGTTTCAGAATCCTGGCGGAACCGGATTGCAAGGGAATGTGAAAATGCGGCATTAACTTCTTTGAAGAAGCAATGAAGTCTATAACAGCGTCATTCAGAAGATCAGGTTCAATGGAAGAGACGCGGATCCTGGGAATCTCACTCACCTTCTCAAGTTCACGAAGCAGGTCAAGGAACGTTTCTTCCGTATTTCTTCCGAAATCACCAATATTCACACCGGTCAGGACAATTTCTTTTACCCCTGCCCGGACCGCCTCTTCTACATTGCGGATCACGTTTCCAATGGTATCGCTCCGGCTATGCCCACGGGCAAGCGGAATTGTACAATATGAACAATAATAATCACAACCATCCTGGATCTTTACAAAAGAGCGTGTGCGGTCGCCCAATGACCAGGATGAAACAAACTCATTAGAAGCGGGAAAAACCGGGTGTTCATGACCGGAATGATTGAATAACCTTTCGACTTCTTCGCAGAGTGCAAACTTGGCGGAATGACCGAGGACCAGGCTAACCCCTTCCATCTTTTCGAGTCCATCCGGCATCAGTTCGGGGAAACAGCCGATCACCGCGATTTTAGCTTCCGGGTTCAGGTGATGTGCCTGCCGGATGGCAGCCCTGCATTTCTTTTCAGCCACAGCGGTTACAACACAGGTGCTGATCACATAAACATCGGCCATTTCCCTGAAATCCTTTAACTGAAAGCCTTTGTCTTTGAACTGGCGGGATAGAGCGGAAGCCTCGGCAAAGTTCACCTTGCAGCCAAAATGATGAAAAGCGATGCTTTTTGGTTCCATGTTGCAAAGATAAGGATTTGAGAATTGCTCAACCTTTCGTTTGCACTACCAGGTCGGAAGGAAATCAGGATTTGAGGTATTGCTGAATGATGATCCCACCGATGATGAAAACCAATCCAATAACCGTGGAAAGCAAAATGACTTCTCCAACAAGAAAATGAATCATGATAAGGGAACCAAAAGGGGAAAGGTAGATCAGATTAGAGACCTTGGCGGTCGTGAAAGAAAGCTTCAATGCCATCATCCAGAGAATAAAAGTAATCCCCATCTCGAATATTCCAAGGTAAACAGAACCAACAATACCTTGCCAGGGCAGGAGAGGGTTACGGCTCCAGTTCAATCCCAGCAAACGCAGGATCGCGATGGTCAGAAAGATATATAAGAACCCGAAACAAAAATTCAAAAAGAGTTTGGAGACCTCTTCCCGGCGGTCTTTCATATTAAAGATCCAATACAGCGCCCAGAAGATTGCGCTGCTAATGGCGAGGAGTACTCCAACCGGGCTTGAAAACCGAAGGGTGAGGAGTTGGCCATGGGTGGAGATGAGAATGATCCCGAAAAAACTTACCAGAATGGCCATAATACTCCATCCTGTGATCTTCTGCCGTAACATCGGAATTGATAAAAGTACCAGGACCAGGGGCCATATGTAGTTCAAAGTCCCGGCTTCCTGTGCAGGAAGCAGCTCATACGCCTTCAAAAGGACGACATAATAGAGAAAAGGATTCAGCAATCCCAGGAAAGCCGAATTCAAAAGATCTTCTTTTTTGATCTTCTTCAGCAGGTTCAGTTTTCCCTGAAGGAGCAATACAATAAACAAAACCAAAACAGCCACAAAAGAGGCAAACAACAGCAACGTCAGGAAATCCAGGTAACGCAGTGAGAGTTTGAAAACCGAACCGATGGTTGACCAGCAGATGACTGTGAGCAGGGCATAAGTATAAGCCTGGCGTTGTTTCTTCATGAGGCAAAATTGAATGTTTTTTTCTACATTTGCACAAGTTTTCAGAACGAATATGTAAAGGATATTAATCCTTTTTTTTATCGCAAAAACATTTGACTATGAAAAAGCTTGCTGTTGTTGCACTGGGGGGAAATGCTTTATTGCAGAGTGATCAGAAAGGAACCATCGACGAACAGGAGAGCAATTCTTTGGCTACGGCTAAAAGCCTGGTAAAATTGCTGGATCGGGATTACAACATCGTGATAACTCACGGGAATGGCCCGCAGGTGGGGAATATCATGCTGGCCAATGCGGCCGGGTACAAGATGTATGGCATTCCGGAAATGCCATTGGACATCTGTGTAGCCTATTCACAAGGGTTTATCGGCTATATCATCGAACAGCAGCTGAAGAATGTTCTCCAGTCGCTGGATATGGAACGCGACATCATCACTATTGCAACACAAGTGCTGGTAAACAAGCTGGATCCGGCCTTTAAAAACCCTACAAAGCCGATTGGTCCATTTTATACAAAAGAAGAAGCAGAAAAATTTACGGCCGAAAACGGTTCAGTATACAAAGAAGATGCACGCGGAAGGGGATGGAGAAAAGTAGTTGCCTCTCCAAAACCATTGGTCATCATCAATAAAAAAACCATTGAAAAGATCGCCCGTGAAGGAAATATCGTGATTGCCGTCGGGGGAGGAGGGATCCCCGTTTTCTATGTTGAAACCAACAAGCTCCAGGGTATCGATGCCGTTATTGATAAAGACCTTGCATCGGCTTTGCTTGCTTCCCAGATCAATGCAGATAAATTCTTCATCCTGACGGATGTTCCGAAGGTCTGCCTGAATTACAACACGCCGCAGGAGCGTACGATCGACCGGATGACCATTGCCGAAGCACAGGAATACCTCGACGAAGGCCAGTTTCCCGATGGAAGCATGGGCCCCAAGATCCGGGCAGCAATCCGCTTTGTGGAAAATTCAGGGAAAGACACCATCATTACGAAAACNNTATTCAACGAACACCATCTTCTTCACCTCCAACCCATCGATCTTCAATAGTTCATTCTCGAGTTTGATAAACTCTTTCGGGTCGCCGGTGAGTTCCAGAAGGATCGTGCCGGTGGGTGAACAAAATTCTTCGGTCACGTCGTGAAGTCCGAGTCGTGTGCGGATCGTGCAGCCGAATTTTGTGAACACCGGCTGGATAAGCTCTGCTTTCCTGACGCGGTCGGAAATGTGGATGCCAAGGATCCAGATCTCTTTATTTGCCATCTTTGAAATGTTTAAGTTGTTAATACTGAAAGGACATTTTCTGAACTTCAATTCCCCCGATCTCGCGAAGGGCATTTTCCAGCTTATCACAATCTTCGGCTTTCCCCCTCAGCTGAAGCAACATCACGCCAACACGACTGCAAACATCATCATTGACTTCATGGAATCCCAATCGGGATTTAATCATATGAGCGTGCTGAGTCAGCACTTGTTGTGTCAATCCGGCCTCCTTGATCCTGTCGGTTATNNAACATACAGGAACTGCTTGAACTCATTATTTGTTTTACGCTCGAAGCCTTCAGCAATATTGTTCATTATAGAGACTGCGGCCCGTTGTATCTGATTTTTAAATCCGTAATCCTTACAATCAGAAAAAACCTGGTAGATAATTTGAGATAATTCATACGCCTTCTGCCACCCCACAATATCTTCAAATTTTTCAATCTTCATCACCCCAACTTTATAACTTTATGAACTTTATAACTTTATGAACTTTATAACTTTATGAACTTTATAAACTTAGAAATAAAGATCCCTTTTCCCTTCTTTCACCAGATTCAACTTTTCAACCAGTTTCTCCTTGAATCCATCTTCCCCCATCTCTGCAAGCTTTTCTTCCAGCAACTTTTCTCCTTTAATTTTGGTTTCAGCTGGCGCATAATCTTCAAGGTATTCAGCCAGGGTTAGCATGGCATTGGGCTGGCAGAAGCGTTTGATGAACCCCGGAACGGAAAACTCCATAAAATGCTCGCCGGTCCTGCCTGCCCGGTAACAGGAGGTGCAGAAGGAAGGGATGTATTTATGATCGATCAGTTCTTCCATGATTTCGTTCAGCGAACGGTTATCGTTGATCTGGAACTGTTCAAAATCGATGTCCTGGTTTTCATTCTCTTTATTCTTGGAATATCCGCCCATTTCGATGTTTGTCCCGCCATCGATCTGTGATACGCCGAACTGCAGGATCTCATCCCGGATGACCGGGGATTCACGTGCGGTCAGGATCAGCCCGGTATAGGGAACGGCAAGCCGCAGGATAGCAACCAAACGGGTAAAGTCGTAGTCGCTTACAAGATGGTTCTTGTCGATGTTCAGTTCCGAAGCATACTGGATACGGGGAAATGAGATGGTATGCGGCCCGACATTATAGCAGGCTTCAAAGTGATTGGCATGACGAAGGAGTCCCATTACCTCAAACCTCCAGTCGTAAAGTCCAAACAAAGCGCCGATCCCGACATCATCGATCCCGGCTTCCTGCGCGCGGTCGAGCGAGGTGAGACGCCATTCAAAATTGCGTTTAATTCCGCCCAGGTGCACCTTACGGTAGGTTTCTTCGTGGTAAGTTTCCTGGAAGATCTGGTAGGTGCCGATCTTCGCATCCTTCACGATCCTGAACCCGTCAATATCGAGGGACGCGGCATTGATGTTGACCCTCCGGATTTCTCCCGGCCCGCTTTTTACACTGTAAACCGTCCGAACCGTATCTGCTATAAAGTTGGCATCGTATTTCGGATGTTCACCATACACAAGGATAAGTCTTTTCTGGCCAGAATCTTCAAGCGCCTTCACCTGGTTGATCAGGTCCTCGTTTGTCAGTGTGATACGCTTCATTTTCTTGTTCGAGGCCTTGTAACCGCAATAAGCGCAATTGTTGATGCAAAGATTTCCAACATATAGCGGGGCAAACAAAACGATCCGCTGTCCATAAATCTTCTCCTTCAGGTTTTTTGCACCTTGTTTGATCTCTTCCACCAGTTCCGGATCATTGGCATTGATTAGCACCGCTGTCTCCTCAAGGGTGAGACGGTTTTTGTCAAGCGATTTGGCGATGATCTCCCGGATATGGCTTTTGCTGGCGGCAGATT
>PLMO01000017.1 GCA_003142515.1 Bacteroidales bacterium | reverse complement strand
GAATCCTTAAAAATTGATATAATCTTTGGGGTTGACCGGGTTGCCATCGCTCCAGAGTTCAAAATGAAGGTGCGGGCCAGTGGTGAGTTCACCGGTCTGGCCGATAATGGCAATGGGATCGCCAGCCTTGACGAAATCACCCTCTTTTTTCAGCAAGGCGGAATTGTGCTTGTATACCGATACTATGTTCTGCTGATGCTGTATGGCAATGGTATAGCCTGTTTCCAGGGTCCAATTGCTGAGGATTACCGTTCCGTCGAGAACGCATTTGATGGCTTCGTTTTGTTTGGAAACGATGTCGACACCATAATGATTTTGCGAAGGATTGAATTCATTGGTGATCACTCCTTTCAACGGCACAAAAAACAGGACTTTCCCGATGGATTGATTCTTCTGGCGTATATTTTCGGAATTTTCAAACCGGTATAGGTTGTATTTCCCCTGATTTTCCATCTCGGCCCTGAGCAGCGAATCTTCCGGTGATTTTTTCAGTTTGATGTTGTTGTATTTATGAAGGGTATCTTTTGTAAGCGGAACATCCGTTGCGAGGTCTTTCCCGTTCATGACATCTTTCATATTCTGGATGAAGATGTCTCTCTTTTCAAGGCCTTTTTCAATGGAGTCAGTTTTGATCTGCATCTCATATAGCTTTTTTTGCAAACCTACGTTGGTGTATCCGGGAATATATTCGCGCAGTGGGGTAAAGGCGATCAGGATGGAAGTCAGAATGATGAGGATAATGGTTAAGGTACCCAACACCACAAACACATTCAGCCTCGAAAGCCGGAAGGTTAATCGTTCCTCAAGGGTTTCATCGTTCATGATCACAAGCCGGTATTTATTCCTCAGCCTGCTCATAAACGACTTTTTCTTCTTATCTTTTTTATCCTGGGCCATTCCTTGTGTTGTTCATTTTCCTGAGGGCCTGCAAATTTCGGAAAAAAATGCAAACGGGGAGAAGAAAAAGAAAAACGTTTATTTCCGGGTAAAAGTATCGGTGTATCTTTTTGATAAAATCTTATTCTGATATTCCGGAACCTGAAGGACTGGGAAGAAAAAATATATTTACGATTAGACGATTTCAGAGTTACGATTGAATTGTGAGATTGACGAGCGACGAATAAAATATTAAAAAATCGTAAATCAAAAATCAACAAATTCATTCTGAAATCGTAACTCTATTATGTTTTTCCTTCTAAATTCAAAAAAATAAAATATTTTTGTAAAAATTCAGTTAATAAAGAACTTAAAAGCAGCGTATTTGAGTAAATCCCGGACATACATTTCTTGTGTACTTTTCTTTTTTCTCGCGGTAATTGTCTTCTTTTCATCCTGTTCTACCAAGAAAAATACATTTATACGTAGGGTATACCATGACCTTACAGCTCATTATAATGTATACTGGAACGGGATGGACAACATGCGTCAGGGGTTAAAAGAATTTGAATCCACGGCCAAGGACAACTTTGCACTTATACTTCCGGTTTATTATACCGGCGACAAGACAGGCATTTCCAAGATCAGCCAGTATGCCGATATCGGTATAAAGAAAGCCACAAAGACCATCCAGAAACATTCGATGTTTTTTAATAATAAGGAGTACAACCGCTGGATCGATGATGCTTATATGCTGATCGGGAAATCCTATTATTACAAACAGGATTACCCGATGGCGCGCCGTACTTTTGAATTTGTGATCAAAACATACAACAAAAACCCGATAAAATACGAGGCCATGTTATGGCAGGCATTGGCCAATATGCAACTTGGCGATTACAACCGGGCAGAACCCATGCTTGATATGGTTCAAAACATGATCCGGCAGGGGAAAGCGCCGGAGTCAAACGAAAAGATGCTGGCATTGTGTTATGCAAATTTTTATATCCTTCAGAAAAACTATGCATCGGCAATTGAATTCCTCGACCGCGCCATTGAACTGGGACCACCGAGAGCAATGAAAACGCGTTGTCTGTTCATCCTCGGTCAGATCCACCAATATACCGGTCAGTTCGAAGAAGCTTCCCGTTATTACAAGATGGTGATCAAAAGAAATGCATCCTTCGAAATGGAATTCAATTCCAAGATCAATCTTGCAATATGCTATGTGGCAAAATCGGGGAACCGTGACTACATCGTCAAGAAGCTGAAGAAAATGCTCAAAGATGATAAGAATAAGGACTACCGTGATCAGATCTATTTTGCCCTTGCCAGTGTTGCATTGAAAGACGTTGATACTTCTGCTGCCGTTAATTACCTGGCAAAATCAGTTGCTACCAGTAAACAGAACAATTACCAGAAAGCGATTTCAGCGCTGGAGCTTGCCGATATTCTTTTTTTGCATAAAAATTATAAGCTGTCGCAAGCTTATTATGACAGCACCCTTCAGTTTCTACCTAAAGAATTCCCGAATTACAACGAGATCAAGAAGAAAACTGCAACCCTCACCGACCTGGTCATCTACCTGCAACTGATCGATCGGGAAGACAGCCTTCAGAAACTAGCTTCCATGACGGAAGGCCAGCGTTTTACAGTGATCGATAGGATCATAACAAAACTTATTGCAGAAGACATTAAAAAGCAGAAAGAAGAGCAGGAACGGCAGGAAAACCTGATGCTTTTCGGACAATCAAAAGGACAATCGCCGGGTGGCCCAGGAGGGTCGCCAACCGGTTCGACCACCGGTTCATGGTATTTTTATAACCCTTCTGCCGCCTCCAATGGTTTTTCAATTTTTGCCCAAAAATGGGGACACCGGAAATTGGAGGACAATTGGTTTCTCAGCAATAAAGTCATCCTTGCCGAATTACCCGAAACCAAGGAAGACACCTCTTCACAGATCCAGGCCGGAGGGGATACATCCAAGATGAAAAAAATTCTTGCCAAATCGAAAAACCCAAAAGAAAGGGCATTTTACCTCCAGGATATTCCATTCACGCCTGCAAAAATCAAGGTTTCGAATGATACGATGATCCAGGCATATTATAACATGGGATTCATTTACGTGGAAGGCCTGGATGATTATGAGCATGCAATCGATGCTTTCCAGACGCTGAACAACCGGTTTCCCGGCAACAAATTCACCGTGGCTTCCTACTACGAACTTTATATGCTCTATAAAACCCTGGAAAATCAACCTAAAAGCGACACCTTTAAAAATATAATCCTGACACGTTACCTGGAAACCGATTTTGCCAAACTGCTGGTCAACCCGAATTATTATAAAGAAGTCCAGTCGAAACGAAAAGAAGTCAATAACCTCTATGAGGAAACTTACAAAGCATTCACCAACCATCAATATTACATGGTGATCAACAACACGGATGTGGCCCTGGGAAAATATCCCGGTGATACGGCGCTGATCCCCCGGTTTGAATACCTGAAAGCGTTATCTATCGGAAAGATTGAAGTTGTGGATTCACTGGTGGCCGGTATGCAGCGGATCATGACAAAATACCCAAAAAGCCCTGTCCGTCCGCTGGCCCAAAAAATTCTCGATTATTTGAAAAACCAGCGAAACTCAAAAGGGGAACCCATTATAACCGATTCGACTGCGCTGCCCGAACACATTTCCAAGTTGTATACCTTTAACCCCAACTCCATCCATTTTTTTATTCTGATTGCCGATAATAACCGGGTGGATATCAATGCCCTGAAAATCAGACTCGCCGATTTCAATTTAAAATACCACAGCCTCGAGACCTTGCAGGTGAATAGCATTTTGCTCGATGGCCCCCAGGAGATGATCACCGTGAACAACTTCGACAATGATGAAAAGGCCATGGATTATTTTATTTCCATTCAAAATAATCCTTACATTTTCACCAAGCTTGAGAATACGGGCAGTTACAGCGATTTCGTCATATCAGCCGACAATTACCC
>PLMO01000115.1 GCA_003142515.1 Bacteroidales bacterium | reverse complement strand
CAAGATGATCCAACCGGTAATAATTTAATAAATGCATGGTGTTATGAAAAAATCTTTTCTGATCATTATTATTTCAGGGCTTTTAATAAGCATATGTCCTGCTCAGAAATTACTGGATATCTATAAAAAGGGTCCGGTAAAGCTTGTTCCGGATAAAAGTTACGGAGCAAATAATAATTGGGAATCCATTTTTAACAAGTATTATGACACATTGAATATCAGCGAAGGGGAGAGAGAACAATATAAAAAAATCATCCTTGGTCAGGACGGCTCAGTTTTTATGAGTCATAAGAACAGGTATGAGATCTGGAAATTCGGACCCAATGGGAATTTTAATAAAAAATTTGGAAGCAAAGGAGGTAAACCTGGTCAATTCGCAATGTTACCGGAGGTACAATCAATCGTGGATGGCAAGTACATTCTGACGAGTGATGTAAATGCAAGGTTGAACCTATTTGACCTTGAAGGAAAGTACTTCAAATCCCTAAAGCTCGATTACATGACAGGGCCTTTCCAGCCCTTGGGCAACGGAGATCTATTGCTTGAAGGGACTGTAATGTTCAAGAACCAGGAAAGCGGAGGGAAATATACGTCCTATAAATGGAGACACATCATCGTAAATCTGAATATTTATTCAGGAAAAACGAATATTGTTTATGAAGTCATGGAGGATGCAGATTATAAATATCCCAATACAAAAAACAAGGATTCACTCGCACCGGTTCAGATACCTACTCCGGGAAATAAAATTTATGTGCCACATTATATGTTTTTCAGGCAGCCTGTCTTCACATTGTTAAATGATGGCCGGTTCATCTTGTCTGCGAGAGGTACAGGTGATGTAAAGATCTTTTCAAAGAACGGCAGGGAAATATCCGCATTCAAATTAGCCATTACACCCCTGAACATCACTGAAAAGGATGTTCAGGAACGTTATGAAAACTTGAAAAAGGGATTGGAAGAAGCGCTCGAACGGATCAGGTCAACTCCTTGGGCAAAGGGAGATTATAAGAAACAAAGCATCGATGGTATTCAACAATCATTAAAGAATTCTGACAGGTATAAGGACATTAAGAACTATTATCCACAACTGCCTTATTTTTCCAATATTATTCTCGACGATGAAGGGAACTTCTTAGTATTCGAATTCACATATTCAGAAGAGAAGGAAAGCAACAAATTCAATGTGATCGCCTACGATAATGCCGGAAAAATATTAGCAAAAACAAGCTTTATTTGCGATGATTACAAGCTTAACTTTTCCAAAAACACGTTCATCATTTCAAAAGGTTATGTCTATGCCCTGGCGGAGTTGAAAAACCACAAAGGGATGCCATTGAGATTAATCCGGTTTAAAATGACCAACTGATCCATTCTATAATAATGTCACTCCTTCGGAGTTCATTTGAATTTTTCATTTTTTCATTTTTCATTTCCATCCTCCATTCTCCATTATCCATCTTCCACCCTCAGACTTCCGTGTTCAGACCTCGGTCCTCCTCCTCCCCTTGAATATTTTAATACCTTTGCTATCCTTTAGAAAAAGAAAAGTATGAAAAAGATCCTTGGAATGGGCAATGCCTTGGTAGATATCATGATCCGGCTCGAAGATGATCAATTTCTTAACCATCTTGAACTTCCCAAAGGGAGTATGCAGCTGGTAGATGCGCTGAAGAGCCAGGCTGTTCTGGAAAAGTTTGAAAAACATCCGAAAAGTTTTTCTGCCGGAGGTTCAGCCGCCAATACGATTCACGGGTTGGCCATGCTTGGCGTTCCTACCGGGTACATAGGGGTAATCGGGGAGGATGAACTGGGCGGGTCGTTTGTGAAGGATATGATCGACGCCGGCGTTGAACCGCATATGATCCATAGCCTGCAGGAAACCGGCCGTGCCATTGCACTGGTAACGCCCGATTCGGAACGCACCTTCGCCACCTTTCTTGGGGCTGCCATCGAACTCGCAGCCGATCACCTGACGACATTTAATTTCAAGCAATACGACTACCTTCATATCGAAGGATACCTGGTCCAGAATCATGATCTTGTAAGATCGGCAGTATCCCTGGCAAAAGAAAATGGATTGACCGTTTCACTTGACCTGGCAAGTTATAATGTCGTGGAAGCTAACCTGGATTTCCTCCGTGAGATTGTTAAGAAGTATGTGGATATTGTTTTTGCCAACGAAGAAGAAGCTAAATCCTTCACCGGCAAAGAACCCAGGGAAGCCCTGGATGAGATTGCCGGTATGGCCCGGATCGCTGTGGTGAAAACCGGTTCGAAAGGATCTTTGATAAAAAGCGGAAATGAAGTTGTTGAAATAGGTGTCATTACCGTAACCCCGGTTGATACCACAGGGGCCGGCGATCTTTATGCCTCAGGATTCCTGTATGGACAATCCCTAGATCTTTCGCTTGAAAAATGCGGAGAGATGGGTGCACTGCTGGCTGGACATGTGATCGAAGTGATCGGGTCGAAAATGGGGGCAGAAAAATGGATGGAGATCACCAGGAAGATGGCAAAGTGACTTTGTGGCCGTTAAACCCTAAAAGTTTTGATAATTAACTGGCATTATTTAACTTTGCAGCCCTTTTCTAACAATCCTACTTCCAATCATAATAAGAAACTTTAGAAAATGAAAGTATTTCAAACGAGTGAGATCAGGAACATCGCCCTCATCGGAGGTGCGAAATCAGGAAAAACTACGTTGGGCGAAGCGATGCTCTTTGAAGGTGGCATGATCAACCGCAGGGGCAGTGTGGAAGATAAAAATACGGTTTCCGACTATCGTCCGATTGAACTCGAACGCCAGAATTCGGTCGTTGCATCGGTTCTTTGTACGTTGTATGATAACCGGAAAATCAATATTATTGATACTCCGGGATTCGATGATTTCATCGGGGAAGTTGTAGCAGCGCTTAAAGTTGCCGATACTGCCCTGATGGTTGTCAATGCCCAGAACGGTGTGGAGGTAGGAACAGAAATCACCTGGAGGTATACCACGAAAAACCAGACACCGGTTATTTTCGTAATCAATCACCTCGACCAGGAACATGCCAATTTTGACGAGACCATCCGCCAGCTGCATCAGCAATTCGGAAAAAATGTCACTTTAATGCAATACCCGATCAATGCAGGTAATGGTTTCAACAGCATCATCGACCTCCTTAAAAAAAAGATGTACAAATATCCCCAGGGTGGAGGAAAACCGGAGATCACAGATGTGCCTGACGGAGAAAAAGCAAAGACGGAAGAGATGCAAAATGCGCTGATCGAAGAGCTCGCCTCCAAGGATGAATCGCTGATGGAAGTCTTCTTTGAAAAAGGGACGTTGACTGAAGAGGAGATTGCAAAAGCGCTTCGGACAGGCATCATGCACCGTACCATTTTCCCGGTGATGTGTGTCTGTTCAAAGCAGGATATGGGCGTAGGCCGGCTCCTCGAATTCATCGTAAACAGTGTACCCTCTCCCGACACCATGCCGGCCATCAAGACAAAAGATGGAAAAGAGCTGAAATGCAATCCATCGGCACCTGCTTCTGCTTTTGTTTTCAAAACCACCATTGAACAGCACCTCGGGGAAGTTTCGTTCTTCAAGGTTTATGCCGGTGAGATCACCGAAGCCATGGACATGATCAATCCCAGCCGGAACAGTTCAAAGGAACGGCTTTCGCAGCTGTTTGTCATCAGCGGGAAAAACCGTGACAAAGTGGAAAAATTAGTTGCCGGTGATATCGGCGCCACCATCAAGCTGAAAAACACCTATACAAATAATACCCTGAATTCTCCCAAGAATGCGGATATCATCATTGAACCCATGGTTTACCCCGAACCTAAATTCAGGACAGCGGTAAAAGCAAAAAACCAGGGTGATGATGAGAAATTAGGCAGTTTGCTGAGCGAATTGACCAAGATGGACCCGACACTGGTGTTGTTGTATTCGAAAGAACTCAAACAGGTAATCCTGATGGGACAGGGAGAACTTCATCTCAACATTGCAAAATGGCAGTTGGAGAACCTCGAAAAGATCGGAATCGAATTCCTGGCGCCAAAGATCCCTTATCGCGAAACCATCACCAAACCGGCTAAATCCATGTACCGTCATAAGAAACAATCGGGTGGCGCAGGACAGTTTGGTGAAGTTTATATGATGATCGAACCTTTCCGGGAAGGGATGAAAGACCAGAATGAATTCCCGGTTCGCGGGAAAGATGTGATTGAACTGGATTGGGGTGGAAAGCTGGTGATGCAGAACTGTATCGTTGGTGGCGCCATTGATGCACGTTTCATCCCGGCCATCCTGAAAGGGATCATGGAAAAGATCGAAGAAGGGCCACTTACGGGTTCCTATGCACGTGATATCGTCGTCAGCGTTTACGACGGTAAGATGCACCCGGTTGATTCCAATGAAATTTCCTTTAGACTTGCCGGGCGTAATGCTTTTAAGGAAGCCTTCAAGAATGCCGGACCAAAGATCCTAGAACCCATCTATGATGTAGAAGTTATTGTGCCGGAAGAAAAAATGGGTGATGTCATGACCGACCTCCAGGGCCGCCGTGCTATCATCATGGGAATGGACAGTGAAGGCAATTACCAGAAGATCCTTGCCAAGGTGCCGCTGGCCGAAATGAACCGTTATTCTACCGCATTGAGTTCGCTTACCAGCGGGCGTGCGACCTATAACATGAAATTCGGAGAATATACCCAGGTACCTGGGGATATTCAGGATAAGCTGCTTAAAGCTTACGAAGAACAGGAAAAAGACGAAGAATAATATTTACCTTGTTGACTATGTCAAACCCGGCAATTTGACCGGGTTTTTTTATACCAGGTAAAGGCATTAATTAAGAACACCTCTCTCCCAGCAGGGATTGAGGTTCAATAATCTTATGATAGAATGAAAGCCAAAAAGCTTACTGATAAACATGATGCCTATGCGGTTTTGAAGCTGAAAGACTTCCGGTTATTCCTTTCTTTCCGTTTTTTCATGACCATTGCTGCCCAGATGCAGAGCATCATCGTTGGCTGGCAAGTATATGAACTGACACACGACCCACTTTCGCTCGGGCTCATCGGGTTGGCTGAAGCCATTCCTTTCATATCCATAGCGCTTTATGCCGGCCATATCGCCGACCGGTTTAACCGTAAAAAAATCATTTTATGGTTTGACTTTCTCTTCCTTTTCGCAAGCGGATTGCTTTTACTGATTACCTATCACAAGACGGGTATTATCGGGAAGTTTGGAGTTTTACCTATCTACCTTTGTGTTGCTATTTCGGGTCTTGCGAGGGCTTTTCTTTATCCTGCCACGATTGCACTGATGGCACAGATCGTTCCTCGGTCGTTGTATACAAATTCCTCTACCTGGAATAGTACTATCTGGCAAGTTGCTGCAATCACCGGCCCGGCGATCGGCGGATTGGTTTATGGCTTTTTCGGTGTGAAGGTCGCCTATATGATGGTGATCGTGTCAATGCTGGTGTCCGTCCTTTTATTATCTAATATCCGAAGCCGGCCTGTACCTGCAATAGATGAAAAAGAGACCCTGATACAAAGGCTTTCCAACGGGATCCGGTTTGTGTTCAGCAGCCAGTTGCTATTGGGCGCCATGGCGCTCGATATGTTTGCGGTGCTGTTTGGAGGCGCAGTTGCCATGTTGCCGGTGTTTGCTGCCGAGGTTTTAAAAGTGGGGCCAGAAGGGTTAGGGTTGTTACGCGCTTCACCCATGGTGGGTGCATTGCTGATGTCCGTCATCCTGGCGTATCATCCTCCCATGGCAAAAGCCGGGCGATTATTGATGATCGGCGTTGCCGGGTTCGGATTGAGCATCATTTGTTTTGCCCTCTCTAAAAACTTCTTCCTTTCTATGGGATTATTGGCACTGAGCGGGATGTTCGACAATATCAGCGTGGTGATACGGTTAGCGACAATGCAGCTGGTGGCGCCCGACGAGATGCGGGGAAGGGTTGCTTCCGTAAACAGCATCTTCATCGGATCGTCCAATGAAATAGGGTCCTTCGAATCAGGGGTGGCGGCTAAATTGATGGGATTGATCCCCTCGGTCATTTTTGGAGGAGTGATGACTCTGGGGATAGTTGGCGCCACTGCCAAATGGGCGCCTAAGCTGAGGAATCTTAACCTGAAGAAGATTTCGTAAAGCAGTTAACAGATAACAATTAACAGATAACAGTAGCTTCAAACTATTCGTTGTTAGTTGTTATCTGTTAACTGTCATTTGTTCGTTGTTCACTTATCCCATATCTCACGTCTTACCATTCACCATTCACTAATCTTTTGCCCTCAGGGCGGGCGGCCTCGTCGCCGCAACGCAGCTGCGCCTGGTATATCAGATGTTCCCTTCGACAAGCTCAGGGAACATGATGGTGGTTGAGCTTGTCGAAACCACCTCTCTTTTATCTTTATGCCTTTGGGTTTTCAGCGGGGCACCCACTCGGTGAAGATTCCGTTAAAAGCCAGACGGAGAAGTGAGTCCCGGAATAAAGAAAAAGAATGTTTATAAGAAGTGTAATACCGGGACAAACGGCTTGTCTGGCTTAGGAATCGAACCGATAGTGGGTCGCTGAAAACCCGAGGCTGTCTTTTTCTTTTGGTACTTTTCTTTTGGAACAAGCAAAAGAAAAGTACAGATAAAACAATTTTATTCGCGTGATTGTTTTTTAGAGAGCTATCGGAGAACATTTGATAAATGTCCTTGTTTCTTCGAG
>PLMO01000006.1:4070-4886 GCA_003142515.1 Bacteroidales bacterium | reverse complement strand
TTTGATAAGTACTATGAATTCTTCAAAAACAGGAGAGACGGGAAAATTGATTGGATTAATTACACTCCTTATGAAAATCGTTTAATCGGTTCATTTATACTTTTAGATCAACCGGAAAGAGCGCACGAATTAATAGCATTTTTCTTAAATGATCAACGTCCGCAGGGATGGTATCAATGGGCTGAAGTTGTCTGGAAAGATTACCGCATTCCACGTTGTATCGGGGATATGCCGCACACCTGGGTTGGCAGCGATTTTATCAATGCAATACGGGCTATGTTTGTTTATGAAAATGAGGTTGATCAATCGCTTGTTTTAGCTTCTGCACTTTATCAGGATTGGATCGATTCGCCTGGAGGAATGTCTGTTGAAAATCTGCCAACGTATTACGGCGAGATTTCATATTCAATAAAAAAAGATAAAGATAAATATGTCTTTTCAATTTTTGGTGATGTAAAACTTCCTTCCAATGGAATTAAAATCAAAAACTTTAACGGATCGAAACTTCCGGCCAAAGTGACCGTTAACGGAAAAGAGCGAAAAGATTTTACTGAAAAGGAAATATCAGTTAAAGAATTTCCTGCAGAAGTGGTGATTTATTATTAACTGAAATTGTTGCATAATATTGAAATAAATTTAACTCAAAGGGATCTCTATGAAGGAACAAGAAACCAGCATGGATCACACCACAAAATCAGAACATCAGATTCACTTTTCACAGTTATCCGCCTATGGAGCCGGGGGTATTATTCCCATTGCCCTCTTCAACATAGCCGGAATACTCGTTGGGTTGATGGGCAATATAAGTTTAGGGCT
>PLMO01000006.1:0-3992 GCA_003142515.1 Bacteroidales bacterium | reverse complement strand
ACTGCCGTTAATATTTTCGAGATCCCTCACGGTGCCCTCGGGATGGAGATGACTACTGATTACCACGAACGCACACGTCTTTTCAGCGCGAAAAGTTTTGTCGGTAATCTTTTTGCAATGAGCACCCCCTGGCTTTTTGCTCTTGCAAGCCTGGAAATTTTTAAAGGCACAGGGGGTAATGAAGCCGATGGTATGCGATACGTTTCTTTGATGATCGCTGCCTTCCTGATCCCGCTTTCTGTATGGTGGTTTACCGTATTACGTGAACCGGGATTTGTAAAAGCTGCAAAGCATAAAAAAACACCCTTTTGGGAAGACATGAAACGCTCGGCCGGCAACCGGAATTTTATCATGCTGACGTTGACTATTTTCACCCTGGCCATGGGTTTTAATTTCGTTCAGCTACTCGGATCATACATTCCTATTTTTTACGTTTTCGGAGGTGATAAAGTTTTAGGTGCCAGGCTGCTCGGAATTAACGGCACCATCTGGGCAATCACCGGACTACTTGCTGTTTTCCCTCTTAATTGGATAAGCCCGAAATTGGGTAAACGGAATACCCTCACGGTTGCCATTTTACTCATGTGCGTTGCGCAACTTTCCAAGATTGTCTGTTACAACCCATCATATCCATACCTGATCATTATTCCAACTGTTTTGCTTTCTATGGGCATGTTGTTTTTCTTTACCCTGGGATCTTCCATGGTGGGCGATATCTGTGATGAGGACGAATTAAAGACGAGTTACCGAGCGGAGGGAAGCTTTTACTCAATATTCTGGTGGTTTATTAAAATGGGAACTGCACTTGCCAGCTTTGTAGCTGGTTCGCTGATCGTATTAACCATGTTTGATGAAGCCCAGGTTACAAAAGTCGACAGCTTACAAGGGAATATCCGGGAGTTGCACAGAGAGGTGATATCCCGGAAAGATGGCAGGCCGGCAGGAAACCTTGAGGAGTTGATCATTAAGGCCAGGAAACGCTCAGATGAGCTAATGTCGCGCCTGGAATTTAAATCCCGGGAAAACAAAAACAGCAAAGAACATTATAAAATGCTCATCCGGAATATCAAAGGGGTGAATTACCAGCTGGCAAAGATGAACACCACATCTTCTCTGGATTTCCTCGATAGAAGACTTTCAGCTATTGAAAGAGAAATCGTGTTTCTCAAAAAGCAGACACCTTACACGCTTTTAATGATGCGCGTCTTTGAGATAGGATTGCCGCTGCTGTTAAGCATTTTTTCAATTTTCTTTGTCCTCCGTTACTCACTGACTGAAAAACGAAGCCATGAAATTAAAGATCTTCTCAAGCAAAGAAATATGGAAAGGTTAAAAGATGAGGACAATGCAGCAATATCAAGATAAGAGGTTGTATCATAAGCCTTATCATTAACAACAAAGGCGCGCCAAGTTCATCACAAAGGAACACTAAGTAATTTTATCGCAATTGATAACCTTTGTGCGCCTTTGTGAAATCCCTGGTGTTCCTTTGTGGTAAAACTCATTTGAGACATCCTCATAATACGCTTTGAAAAATGAAAATAAGTAAAACAAGATTATGACATTTAGTATTAAAGGAGATAGTTTTTATCTTAACGACAAAAAGGTGTTTCTCAATTCGGGAGAGATCCATTATTTCAGAATTAAGCGTGATCTGTGGGACAAGCATTTGGAAGCAGCTAAAGAGGCCGGTTTAACAACCGTCAGCACTTATGTTCCATGGGCATGGCACGAATCAGAAGAGTCTGTTTTTGATTTTGAAGGCACATCATGTCCGGAACGCGATCTCAAAGGGTGGCTTCAGCGATGCCAGGCTCANNGGAGCCGGATTGCCAGACTGGTTTATGGATCGGTATCGTGACGAAGTTAAGATGCGTAACCGCGAAGGTGAAATATTTCCGAGTGACGGAGTCAGCCTGTTTAACCGGACATATCTGGAAAAAGTAGCTCTGTGGTATGATCAGATCATGCCGTTCATCAGTGAACGCGAAATTTCAGTTGGTGGTCCGGTAATTATGATGCAGATCTGCAATGAGATCGGCGTATTCTCATGGCTGGCGAAACAAGGAGATTATAGTAACGCTGTGAAGGATCGTTTCATTTCATACTTATCTCATAAATTCACAAGTATCGCTGAAGTAAATAATTTGTGGGAAACAGATTATCAGGACTTTGCTCATATTGAGCTTCCTCCTGACGGCAAGCTTCCTTACGCATCAAGGGGTGATCATGGCCGTGATTTTGAATGGCACTGTTTCTGGAGAACCTATTATGGCGACTATTTGAGAATGCTGACCGGCATGGCCAGGGACAGAGGTATAAGTGTTCCATTCTATCACAATCTTCCCGGTTGGATCTTTGGACACGGCTATGAATTTCCGGTCAATATCACCATGTATGAAGATCTGTTTGGCGATAAGAGTGAGATCATATTCGGAATCGATCATATCCCGGAATTCTTATCATACCGCAATATGCATGATGACAGGATCATTAATGATATAACTTATGCAATGCAGGGGAACAAACCGCTGTTTGCTGCTGAGTTCCAGAGCGGCTCCCGTGAATATCATGTGGTACCGAATCCACGTGAGTTGGAACTCTTCTGCAAAGCAAGCATTGCCAACGGTCTGGTCGGTTGGAACTATTATATGTTCTCGCAGGGACGCAACCCAAGCCGCAAGGGCTATTCCGGAGAAACTTTTTACTGGTTCACCCCTCTCACAGCGGAAGGTGAGCGCAGCAACTCTTTCCCATTGGTCAAACGAATGAGTAAAATTGTAAAAACCTCCGAAAGCCTTATTGTTAATGCAAAACGTAAAGCTGAAGTATGCGTCCTTTTCTATCCTCCATATTATGCAACAGAGCTGGAAAGACCTGTTGAAGGGAGGTGTGAACTTCAATTCACGGCTTCTGCCATCCGCAGACCGGCATATTTCGACGGATTGCTGAAAGTGCTTCAGATACTTAATATCGATTATGATATGATTGATCTGAGTAAGGCTTCTGCTGATACATTGAGTAACTACAAACAGGTATGGGCATTCAGCACTGATGAGATGAATGCCAGGGATCAGCAGACAATTGTTGATTATACCAAAGCCGGTGGCAATTGTGTTCTTTTCCCATACCTGCCTGACCGTGAGATGTCACAGAGACCATGTACAATCATTCGCGATGCCCTGTCGGTATCACCATCAGGAAGAGAAACCATTGATTCACCATTGATCGATATCTTTGACCTGAAGGATATCAAATGTGCCAATCCGCAAATCACCTATTTTGAAAAATCGCTCTCCGGTGCAGAAGTTATTGCCCGTACTATTAATGGGAATGTATGTGGATTCGCAAAAGTTATCGGAAGCGGATCCCTCATTCACGTGGGAACATGGATCGGATTCGAGACTGAAGGCCATAAACCGGTCTATGAGGCAATTCTGAAGAGATCAGCTGCAAAGCTCAGGCAGGCATCAACAGATAATGATAATATCGCCGTAAGAGAACGTTTCACAGGTGACAATTCTGCAGTTCTTTTCGCAGGGAATTATTACAATGAAGAGCAGACTGGTAAAATTACCTATACTCATCCCCAGAGTGGTGAAGCTGTCGCAATTCCTTACTCACAGGATGAGATGTTATGGCCGGCATTATACGGTGTATTAACTCCTGTGTGCCTGGAAGTCTCTGACGGATTAAAGATTTTACACAGCACCTCTGATATTCTGGGTGTTAAAGAGATTAATGGTCAGCTTGAGATTACACTGTACGGAGATCGTGATCTGGCCGGGGAGATCGTCTTTGAAGGTGCAAATGTTAAAAAAATTAAATCCGCAAAATTAAATGGTGAAACCGTTAAAATGTTTCGTGACAACAAACGTATTGCATTACTTTACAATCACAAACACAAGAAGGAAATGATTTTGGATATTAAAATAAACTAAGTTTCTTTACTCGGGTCTTCACAAAAATGGGTTCTTTGTAAAAGTAAGTGG
>PLMO01000078.1:417-5018 GCA_003142515.1 Bacteroidales bacterium | reverse complement strand
GTAAACTGCGAAACTTGAGTTAAATTACTAATTAGATAATTGGAATTTCTTTCCATTCCTTGCCTGTCATTACCCAGGTTGCTTTAAAACCCAATTCAATCAATAACTTCCTGGCTTCTTTAAAACCAAGCGATAATTCCTGAGGCTTGTGCGCATCAGAGGTGATGGTCACGGGGATGTTGCGCAAACGAATCTTTTTCAGAACTTCCGGTCCTGGAAATAAAGTTTCCGAACGTTTTTTATAGATTCCCCGGGTATTCACTTCAATGACACAGCCTGCACTGGATGCCAGGTCCAGCGTTTCCTCTACCAGTTTCACATACCAGGATTCCTCTTCCGAGAAAAACCGGTTACGGTTATACATTTTTATTTTATCAAGGTGCCCCACAATATCTGGTTTCTGGGTGATTATCATTTCCTGTACCTGCCGGTAATAAGCGGTCACTGCTTTTCTGGCATCTCCTGAAAAAATCTCTTTCAAACCATTATCATAAATTGTAATATCCGGACCATCAATAAACCACAGATTCCCGGATTTTTCATTCTTAACAAGGTGAACCGACCCAATGAAATAATCAAACGGGTATAATTTCCTGTAATGTTTGATTGGTAAGGTAATACCTGGAATAAAGTCAATTTCAAGTGCAAGAAGAATCGCAGGGACAGAATACCGTTCCCGTAATCCGAGTATCGTATTCACATACTTTTCCAGGTCCGGTTCGCGGATAGCGAAATTATTTTTAAATGGAACCGGAGAATGATCGGAGAAACCAAGGGTGTCAAATCCCTGGCGAATTGCCTCTTTGATATAATCTTCAGGATTAGACGAGCCGTCACTGTAATTGGTATGCGTATGTAAATTAAAGTTCAATTACGGATTATGGATTACGAATGATATTCGGTTTTTAGTGTTATTGATAATTTTATAAACTTTATCAGCACGGCGGAGAAAAGTGTCAACCGGGATGGAACATTGATCACCCTTGGCCGTTTTTTTCACCGGTTTCAGATCGACGCGGATTTCGGGGATGATCATATCGATGGACCCGGTTGTCGGGCCCTGGATATAAATAGCATCACCGGGCTTCAGGAATCCTGATTCCATCTGGATCTCAGCAACCATAAGCTTCCTGAAATAATTGGTAACCTTCCCCACATATTCTTTGCGTTGTGTGGCCAGTGAACCGTGCTGACCGGCCCATTCGCCCAGAGTTTGTCCGAGGTAGTAGCCATCCCAGAAACCACGGTTGTAAACCGTTTTTAAACGGTCCATCCATCCTGCCACTTTATCGGGTGAATAAGTTCCGTCTTCAACTGAATCCACTGCCTCCCTGTAACAGGAAATAACCGTTTTAACATATTCCGGACTGCGGCCACGGCCTTCGATCTTCAGGATGCTGACGCCCGCCGCGAGGATCTTATCAAGGAACCCGATTGTACAAAGATCTTTTGGCGACATGATGTATTCATTGTCGACCACCAGTTCAACTTCCCCATCGAGGTCGGTGACTTTATAGGGACGACGGCAAAGCTGGTAACAAGCACCACGGTTGGCCGAGGCATTGCAGTTATCGAGACTGAGGTAACATTTCCCCGACATTGCCATGCAGAGCGCACCGTGGGCAAAAATTTCAATCCTAAGCAGTTTCCCTGACGGGCCGGTGATCTTTTCCCGTTTGATAGCCCGGGTGATGGTGGAAACCTGTGCCAACTCCAGCTCCCTTGCAGTCACCATCACATCGGCAAACTGTGAATAATATTTTACTGCTGTAAGATTGGAAATGTTGGTCTGGGTGCTAATATGTACCGGCATCCCAATCGAAATCGCATATTGTATCACGGCCTGATCGGAGGCAATAATAGCGGTGATCCCGTTTTTCTTTACTGAATCCACGATTTTGCGCATCTCCTTCATCTCCCCGTCATAAATAACGGTATTCAGTGTGAGATAGCTTTGTACATTGTTTTTACGGCAGATCCAGGAGATCTTCACCAGGTCGCGGAGCGTAAAGTTAACCGATGAACGGGCGCGCATGTTTAGAATCCCGATCCCGAAATAAATGGAATCAGCGCCGGCCTGAATGGCTGCAAACAGGGATTCCCATGAACCGACGGGAGCCGTGATCTCGATCTTGGATTTTGGTGGTTTCATCAGGGATGCAAAGGTAGGGATATCAGTTCACCAATTATTCCTTGAGCTCCTGCTCAAACAGATCACGGTCTTTTTGCGACAATGCAGGACAATCGATCATGGCTTTACGCAACTCGCGATTGAATTTTTTGTTGAATTTCGGATCCTTAGTCTTATCGCCGTATTTGTCGCCGAATTCCTTGTATACTATCGTCATTTCAATCTGCAGCTGATGAGCCTGTAAACGGAGTTTCTGCATGGTGACAGAATCCGCTGGATTGGCGGCCTTTATCTTGTTCATGATCTCAATGTTCCGGCACATCGCATCGCCGACCTTGGCAGCATCTTCTTTCAGTTCACGGTTACCGCAACCGGAAAAAAGCAATACAACGCCAATAAAAGCAAGGAGAAATAAGTTTTTAAAGTTCATAAAGTTTTTAAAGTTATAAAGTTTGTAAAGTTATAAAGTCCATAAAGTGACATTTAATTAATTTACTCGCCAATTCATCAACTCATTAGCTCGTGAGCTTAATATTCAATTCTTTCAGCTGTTCCTCGCTTATCGAAGAAGGAGTATCAATCATTACGTCTCTTCCGGAATTATTTTTCGGGAAGGCCATGAAATCGCGTATTGATTCGCCTCCGCCAAAGATGGTACACCACCGGTCGAAACCAAAAGCAATACCGCCGTGGGGAGGGGCTCCGTATTCAAATGCATTCATCAGGAACCCAAATTGTTCCTGGGCAAGTTCGTCGGTGAAGCCAAGCACCTGGAACATTTTTTTCTGCAGGTCACAGTTGTGGATACGGATCGATCCGCCGCCAATCTCTACGCCATTGATAACGAGGTCGTAGGCATTGGCCCTTATAGCTCCGGGATTGGTGTCGAGCAAGGAGATGTCCTGCGGTACCGGCGATGTAAATGGATGATGCTTCGCATAGAACCGCTTTGACACCTCATCCCATTCTAGCAACGGGAAATTTACGATCCAAAGGGGCTTGAAAACTGTGGGATCTATAAGTCCAAGCCGTTTTCCCATCTCTATCCTTAGCGTTCCGAGGGCGGTCTGGGTTTTTTCCTTTTTCCCGGCCATGATCAGCATCAGGTCGCCAGGCACGACAGAAAACTTTCCGGCAAGAACTTTCAGTTCATCCGGTGAATAAAATTTATCAATCGACGATTTTAAGGTACCATCGGTTCCATAGCGTATATAAACCAAACCCGAAGCGCCAACTTGCGGGCGTTTCACCCATTCAGTCAATTCATCAATCTGTTTGCGGGAATATTCGGCACAGCCTATGGCGTTGATCCCAACGACCAGTTCAGCATCATCAAAAACCTTGAAGCCTTTGCCTTTAATGGTTTCGTTCAGTTCAATGAGTTTCATCCCGAACCGAATATCCGGCTTGTCGCTACCATAATCGCGCATGACTGAATCGTATTCGATTATAGGGAATTCGCCGGGATCAAGACCCTTAACTTCCAGGAACAGGTATCTTGCAAGTCCTTCAAAAGTGGCAAGGATATCATCCTGGGTCACAAAAGACATTTCACAGTCGATTTGTGAAAATTCCGGTTGGCGATCGGCACGGAGATCTTCGTCACGGAAACATTTCACGATCTGGAAATACCGGTCAAACCCTGCAACCATCAATAATTGTTTAAATGTTTGAGGTGATTGAGGAAGTGCATAAAACTGTCCCGGGTTCATTCTTGAGGGGACAACAAAATCGCGTGCTCCTTCCGGCGTGGATTTAATGAGGACCGGAGTTTCGATCTCGATGAATCCCTGTTCATTCATGTAGTTGCGTGTTAAAATGGCCATACGGTGGCGCAGTTCGAGGTTTTTCCTGACCACAGTCCGGCGGAGATCGAGGTAACGGTATTTCATGCGAAGTTCTTCGCCTCCATCGGTATTATCTTCTATGGTGAATGGAGGGATCTTGGATGTATTCAGGATTTTCAATGAATCTACCAGGATCTCGATGTCGCCGGTAGGTATTTTGGTGTTCTTACTGGAACGTTCAGCCACTTTTCCGGATGCCGAGATCACGAATTCACGGCCCAGTTCTTTCACTTTTGCAAACAAGTCAGGCTGACCCTGGATATTGAAAACGAGTTGAGTGATTCCATAACGGTCGCGAAGATCGATAAACGTCATTCCTCCCATTTCGCGGATCCGTTGTATCCAGCCGCAAAGTGTAACAATCCGACCCACGAATTGCATGTTTAATTCCCCGCAGGTATGTGTTCGAAGCATGATGAATTCCTTTTATTTTGAGACAAAAGTAAGAAAAATGTAAGAAATGCTGGATCCTGGATGCTGGATCAGGCATCTACTTTCCGATGTTAACCCTTAATCCTTCTGAATGTGCTCCGAATTCCGGAGCATACATGCATTGTACCGTTGTGATTCCGTTTGAGTATTCACCGGCGGCATTCACCACGAGCGGGTATTCAAAAACCCAA
>PLMO01000078.1:0-405 GCA_003142515.1 Bacteroidales bacterium | reverse complement strand
ATGATCCGCACGATAATTTTGTCACCCACTTTAAGGCTTTGCCCTAAACGAGTTTGCCCATTCGTAATTCGTAATTCGTAATTCGTAATTGGTTGAAGTACCTTCCCGGTTGGTGTCACTCTCTCAATAAACAGTTTCTTTTCCAGTTTAAGCGGCGTAGCATAGGGTGTGATCTTGTCGAGATCTTCAAAATATTGCCAGTATACCGCGCCCCATGCAATACCTTCATTGGATTTTGTGATCTTAACATTTCCCATTTCGGGCATGATTTCCTTGCCGTCTCGGAAGACCTGGAAATACCCGGTCCCGGCTTCCACTTTTGTATCGGTAAATTTCTGCGGATCGATGACCTCTGTTCCAAGGCTGATCTTAACACCAGGATCTTCCGCCAGGAGATTTGTGCCG
>PLMO01000057.1 GCA_003142515.1 Bacteroidales bacterium | reverse complement strand
TTGCTTTTAAGATCAGGAGTATGTTCTACAAAGATAAAATTTTCCGGATTTTCTCCGATTTCTGATAATATCTGGCTGGCAAGGGGAGCACACCATTCCGTTACCGGTGTTCCGGGGTTTTGCCGGTAAATCTCTGTGGCAATGGCAAGGGTCTTTCCGTCTTTTCTTTTAACGATCTTCAATCCGCACTTCGATGGACTTTCCCATTGTCCTTTGAAATCGAAGTAGCGCTCCATGTAACGGTTAAATTCCGGGTTGATTTCCATTGGTTGTAAATGTGCTGCTGATTTAAAGTGTTGGTGAGCCTGATAATTTTCTTATGCCATTTCGCTGATATTTTTTCCGAAACTCTGGTCTAATAAATCACGGCGTCTTGGCTTGTAGGTACCATCTGCCTGTTCTCTCTGGATGACGGTGGAAAGCAGGTTAAACATCTTCTGCGTCTGCGGTTCATCCTTATAAAACGTATCCCAGGCATAATGATACAAATCCTGTAGCCGCCCGGCTGTCATGTGTTTGGGATGATATACCACTTTTCCTGCATTGTAATGATCCCAGTCGTGATCAAAGATCCGGCCTTGTTTCAAAAGGTCGCTGTAAGCTTTTGTATGCGGGAAAGGAGCAAGAACCGTGAATTCTGCCAGGTCCAGATCAATTTCAAGAAGAAAATCGATCAGCCGCTTGATATCGTCTTCCGTCTGGTTGTCAAGTCCGAGTAAAATTGTTCCTTCAACCCCGATTCCATAATCGTGGTATTGCTTGATGCGGTTGCGGATGTAATCGGAACGGTCGAATACTGCCTGGTAAACATACCATGCACCGGCTTGTGCAGCGAGGCTGAGCACTTCATCCTTATCTTCAATGGTATGGCTGACCCATTTTTTCTTCAGGGGGATCAGGGCGCGGAAGAGTTCCTTTTCCCAATTGGTATCGAGTGCAAGGGAGTTATCGACAATGAAAAGCCGGTTGTTTTCCATCTGTGAAAGTTCTTCCACTACCCGGTCGATGGGACGTGGCCGGAATCCGCGTCCGCCGAGGTATCGTACGGCACAGGGATAGCAGTCGTAAACGCAACCGCGCGAAGCATGGAACAGGTCGACCATCCGGAATCCCTTGTGATAATAGAGATCCTCTTTCAGGATATCCCGCCGGGCAGGGCCAATGAGGCTCATATCGGGAGGGTTGGTCAGGAAATTATAAACCTTTTTCAGTTCGTTCTTATGAAAATCTTCTAAAACGGCATTCATCCTTCCTTCCACTTCTCCGAGGAAAACAGAATCCGCATATAGCATTGTTTCTTCGGCATGCAACATAGTTGAGATTCCGCCAAAGATGACTTTCTTTCCCAGTTTATGATACTGATCGGCGATGGCCCATCCGCGTTTTACCTGGGTTGTCAGCATCATGGATATCCCCACGAAATCAGGGGAATCATCGATCACCAGTTCTTCGACATTCTCATCGATAAAATCCACCTCCACATAAGAAGGGAGATCAGCGGCCATCACCACAGGTCCGTGAGGGGGAAGGTAGAATATGGTTTGTCCTTCGAGTTTATCCCAACGCGGGTATATCAGTTTAAACTTCATGATTTTTTCTTTTTCATTTGAACGATGCAATCCGCAAGCTTTTCAATGATCTTTTGCTTTTCGTTCTGCCTTGGGATTACTTTCCCAAGGGCCTTACGATAATAACCCACTGCACTGTCTTGTTGATTTTTCAGGTAAAAATAATCCCCAGCAAGGGAATAAACCTCAAAAAAACCAGGATTGGTGCCGATCAACTCACGAATGTCAGAACGTTTCAGGTTTGTTTTTTCACCCGGACGGCTCATCTTTTTCAGTTCTTTCCGCAATTCCCTGAACCGGTTGAATTGCGTATAACTATCTGAACTTAAGAAACTATCCGGGGAAATTGACCGGCCCGTTTCCGAGATTTCCGTCCTCTGGTGAAGTGAGGCAAAATTATGAAAAATTTTAACTATGTCGTAACAGGTATATCCTCCTATTTGCCATGGACCATTTGACACCCAAACCAGGCGTTTTTCCGGTTCGAAAATGATAGAATGATGCGCGATGAGTTGGTTTACCGCCTTTTCATTTCCCATACCGATGTCGGCATGATTCAATCCCGAACGGTCCCTGAGGATTTTAGTCATTCCCGCGACATCCAGAGGCTCTTCTTCCGTAATATCCTGCAGCATTTTTTTATACCGGTAAAGGGAAGCATTTTCCTTTATGTCTTTTACATTCTTTGGATCAGAGCTGAATGTTGTCGACCTGAAATGATTGGTAGAGACGATGTAATTGTTCTGCGGTTCTACCAGTGCGATCTTGTAAGGCGATTTTTCGATGATTGAAGCCTTCCCGTCGGCCGCTGAACCGATGAGAATGGATTCGGAAACAAAGGTTTTTCTTTTCTGTGCAATGACATAAGCCTCCCTGATATTTTTTGCATATTGAAGGATCTCCCTTGCAAGGATGGAGATGGGAGTTCGGGCCGAATAAGGAATGTCTGATTTTGCTGCATTGATGGTAACCGTCAATCCCTGCTCATTCATTCCGGAAACGGCCCCGGTCATACCTCCCCAGGTAATCATCATGAAGGGATATCCTTTTTCCGGTTTTTCGAAACATACGATCTTGTTCATAGCAAATTCATCGCCTACATAGAAATCAAAATTCCGTCCGATCAGCAGTGAGCCGTCCTTTGATTTGTCTTTCCAAATGCCAAACGAAGTGCATCCTACCATTTGAATGTCCTGCAGAGCATGGCCGATGTCGTGGGCCGAATGATAATTCAACATTCGCTGGTAGTTGTTTCCGATGAAGGAGAATTTATCCGATGCAGATAAAGAGATCCCGTAAATCTCTGATTTATATTCTTCCGGGATATAATCTTCCAAGTCGCGGTTAAACCAATAGATAAAATATTTCAGGAATTTCAGATAAGCAGGTGAAGGGATCATTTCAGTGATCTGGTTGGTAAAGGCCTGTTCCTGTTTTTCGATCAGTCCACGGGTGAGTTTTCCTTCAATCACACCGCGTTCAAATGGTTTGCCTTCAATATAAAGTTCCCACAAGCCTGAATTTCCCCGCTGTATCCAGTTCCGGCCACAGGTATAAAAATCTTTCTCCGGATTAGAAACAGAAAGCTTTGTAACACTTCGGTCAGCCTGTTCTGGAATATGTACCCGGGTAACCAGCTGAAACCANNTTTTCATTTTCAGGTGTTTCTGATTTTATTCAAAAGGTATTCCAGGCCAAGGATCTCGCCGCAGGTCAGAATGGCACCGATCGTTACGCCGAGTACCCCATGGAGATTGATGTTCTGGCCTGTGAAATAGAAACCGGGGATCTTTGTTGCAGGCAACAACGTTGTCATCAATGGATCCTGGTAATCGCGCTCGATACCGTACATCGATCCTTCCGGTATCCCGGTATAGTCGCGCCAGGTCAGCGGTGTGGATGCCTCCCTGTAAAGGATCGCTGATCGCAACCCCGGAAAACGTTGTTCAGCAAAGTCCAGCAGTGCTGCTGTGCATTGATCCTTGAACTCAAGATATTCGGGGCCCCGGTTGCCCTTTTGTGTATGTTCCCATTTCTTCACCATTTCGAAAGGCATTGAAGCAAGAATGATCATGTTATTTGCAAAACCATCTTCCGAAGCAGGCGCAGGCGTATGCATCATGTAGCCGGATGGCCATCCATCATCACTTCCATAATTCCACACATCCTCAGTTTTATGATAATAATAATTGTGATTGAGATAGGGGAATGACCGGTCTTTCAAAACAATATATATGGCAAATGAAGAAACGGTGTTTTTCAGGTTTGTGATACGTTTGAAAAAAGATTTTCTGAAAATAGCAGACTCCATCATTTTTAATGTCTTTGCAGGATGGATCCCGGAAATGAATTTCTTTGAAGAAAAGCACCGGCCCGGTTTTGTCATCACTTCAAATTCATTTTCCTTCAGTCTGATTTCCGTGACTTCCTCCTCCAGGTGAATTTTTCCTCCATAAGAAAGGATGCCTTCCATCAGTCTTTCTGCGATCTGGGCGCTGCCACCTATGGTCCGCCAGGCGCTGGAGATGAAGGAGTGGTTGATCAGCGCCGGGATGTGCAGGGGCGTATGTTCACGGTTCCCGGCATAGAGAAGGTTGTTACCGGCCAATACCGATGCGAGTCTTCCGGACCCTGAAAGTGCAGAAAAAAAATCAAATGCGCTCTGGCTTCGAAAATTTTCTTCCTTGAGATCTTTTGGAATTTCAAGATTGTAAAGCGGGAAGGCTGCAGTGATCTCTTTCAGGCAGCGGATATATTTTTCAAGATTTCCTTTTTCCGAAGGAAAACAGGGGAGAAGCTGTTCAATGAAATGATCAAATCCCATGGCCATCGGGTAATCCCGGCCATTGATACCGATGATATCAAATCCATCGGGGTTCATCCGTTCCAGCGCGAGGGATCTGGTTAACCCGAAATAATTCCAGTAACGATAGAGGGTCTGCCCGGGATCCATCCCTCCGAAATAATGAACACCGGTATCAAAAACAACGCCGTGGCGCAGGAAGGTCTGAAGGCATCCTCCGGCCTGCGAACTTTTCTCCAAAATACAAACGTCTATCCCTTCCTTTGTCAGGATAGTTCCGCAGAGAAGTCCGCCAAGGCCGCTGCCTGCAATGATCACATCGTATTTCCGGTCCGGGCTTTTCATGTTTTGCGGATGATCAGTAAAATGTTGGAGGTATGCTTTGCTTCACGGATCACTTCCATCTTCAATCCCCGTTGGTCAATGATCCGGCTGATGTTTTCAAGGGAAGTGAAGTACAATTCTTTGGATTCATTGACTGTTTTATTGAACCCGAGGATCCGGGTCGAAAAAACTTCCGTGAGTTCCGTTCTTTTGTGGCGTTTTTCCTCTTTTGAATCGGCATCCCTTATCAGGATCATTCCGCCGGGATTGAGTTTTTCAATGCAACGATTCAGCAATTCTTCCTGGTTTTTTTGCAGCAGGTAATGCAGGACATCACTCAGCAGGATGGCATCCTTGTTCCCGAAGGAATAGCGGGTAATATCTTCACAGATAAAATCAAGATTTTCATTTTTCGAGATACAATTCGTTGCTATGCGGATCTTCTCAGCATCATGATCCACACCGGTGATCTTCCGTGAAGGTGAAGTAAAACTGAGCATGTAGCTCATGAACCCATATCCGCAGCCAAGGTCGAGGATCTCGCCTTCCCGCGGCACCAGTTCATTGTAAGGCTGGTAATATTTTTCGATTCGTATTTTTACCCTGAGGTACCACTCCAGGACCGGCCCTTTGAAGATGTAATTCAACACAAGCTTTTTCCGGTAAAATCTTCCGGTACCTTCCTGTGCCATGAATGTTGCATATTCACGGATATAAAAACGGCGGAATATTTTTGACCGTTCTGAGTAGCCAGAACCCATCTCCGGTTCATCAATTCCGACTCGCCTGAGAATCTTCATGCGAAGTCCGGATGGCCTGCCCCAGAATTCACCCCGGCCCAGGAACTCGCCGGAACCAAATACAACAACGGGAAGAATATCGATCTTCAGTTTTTCCGCAAGATAAAAGGCCCCCCTGTGGAAACGGTGGACCCGGTTATCAATATTTCGGTGCCCTTCGGGGAAGACGAGAATGGAATATCCTTCATTGACCTTTTCCTTCAACTGATCCAGGATCCTGTCAATTCCTCTTTCCGCATTGAAAAAACTTGCCATCCGGGCAACCGGGCCCCACAAAGGCGAATTCCATACCCATTCGTTGGTGAGGATGATGATCTTCGGATGAAGACGCAGGAAAGAAGGTATTTCAATCAACGACTGGTGATTACCGATGATGACAGCAGGTCTGGAGAAGTCTTCCCCGTGCGGGTTGTAAAATTTACGGTTCGTGGGAAAGGTTACGAAAATATAGGCTTTACAGAGTTGGCAGAAAAGCCAGTGGATAATGTACTCTTTCCTTTTTCTCGAACCCGGGTAGAGGAGGAAGATCAGTCCGCCGAAGATAACTTGCAGGATCNNGGCTGGAATGTAAAAGAAACAAAAACCACTGCAATGATCCCGAAAACGGAAACGAGGGCAATGGAGTTCAGGGCCGGGTGTAAGGCGAAAAACAACGCACCAACGCCAAAAAGCGTGGTGGCCGAAGAAAGAAAGATGGAGGTTTTATAGGAAGAAATTTCAGGGATGCGGAATTTGTACTCGAACATCAATCCCCGCATCATCAGGATGCTATAATCAACGCCAAGTCCGAAGATGAATGAAGAGACGATGATGTTGAAAATGTTGAACCGGATGCCTGTCATACCCATGAAACCCAGTGTCAGGATCCAGCTTGCAAACATCGGGAGGGCAGTGGTAAGCCCGGTTTCAATACGGCCGAAGGAAAGAAGCAGCAACAGCGTTACAAAGATCATCGAGAGTCTGACCAACAGGTCGAAATCGTGTTTTACATTCGCTACAAAATGGTTGGCAAGGATTTGCTTGTCGAAAACCACGATGCCCGGTTTCCCCTCAAATGCCCGGTATATTTCCTTTTTATCTTCCTGCCTGACTTTGACCACGGTGGTAATCATCGAAAGATCATGGGTTTCACTGACATATTCAGATAGGATTCCGGCTGTCAGTTTTTTTGTTTCAGCCGGGTTCAAAACCGTGAATGTCCTGGCTGTATGCTGAAGAAAAGAATCAAATGCATTTTCCCTGAACCGGAAATCCGCTGCCGATTTCTTCAGTTCCTTTTCCAGCAAGTTTCTTCGCTGTTTTGTCCAGAAATTGTTCCACCGTTGGATCCTTGCATTTTGAGATGAATCAGAAAACAGCAATTCCCCGCTGCCCGAAATGCTATGGATCAGGCCAGAGCCGGTAAGTTTATCCAGATTTTTGTGCATTCTTTCCTGTGTCCTCAGCGCATCATCAAGGACTTTGCCGGTTGACACAAGGTAGACGGTTTTCAGGGATGCCCCTGTGATTCGGTCAAGATCCTTTTCCATGTTTTTCAGCTTGCCAGGAACGAAATTCAAGGCCATCATATCGTCTTCAAACCTGACCCGGGACAGGAAAAATATGCTGACAATCATCATGACCAATAGGAGAACAACGAAGATTTTACTTTTTTCAAAAGAAAAAGCAGCAATGTTGTCAATGATATTATCATGCCCTGGATTTTTTTTAAGGTCATTTTGATTCAGGAATTGAGGAAGGATGACCAGTGCAAAGAAAGCGGCGCCGGCCACGCTGAGAGCTGCAAACCAACCCAGGTCATGCAATACCGATGAACGGAGAAAAATCAGGCAGAGGAATGCGCCAGCCGTGGTCAGGCTGCAGAGGAACACCGTAAGGGTCATTTCTTTCATCACCACTACCATATCGCCTTTTTTCCTGAAAAGAGTGATGATGTAAAGGGCATAATCCACAATCAGTCCCAGGATGACCGACCCAATGCCTAAGGAAATGGCAGAAACCGTTCCTTTCAGCAGATAGAGGATAGCCAGGGCAAGACCACCCCCGAACAGTGCCGGCAGAAACCCCAGTAAAGGGATTTTCCAGCTTCTGAAATACCACCCAATCAACAGGAAGATGAGGCACAATGCGATGGCCAGGGTGAGTAAGATATCTTTTTTTATTTGGCGTGCATTTCCCGCTGCAAATGCAATGGCACCGAAATATTGTCCCCTGATCTCATGTTTGAATGCAGCGCTGATCTTTGCCAGGAGCTCATCCAACCCCTCAAGAAGTTTTTCATTCCGGGAGGTTTCACTGGCTGGATTGGCCGGTGTAATAAAGAGGAGAAGGTTCTTTCGGTCTTTGGTCATGATAAAGCCATCCACGAGTTCAAAATTATCGCCGGCCTGAACCGATTTCAGTTTGTTCATGGCCAGGTATGTCAATCCCAGCGGATCGTGCAGAATTATTTTTTTCAGGGCAAAACCTGCAGGGGAGAGAAGGTTTTTATAATCTTTTTCCAGGGCCAAATGAATGGATGCAGGGGCCAGTAAACTGTCGATTTTCCGGTAATCATTTTCATCCATGTAAACCGGGAGGTGGTCATAGAGAAGATCGAGTGAAGCTGACATGGAGGAATCCATGACATTTCCGATGATTCCCTTTATATAAGTTGAATCATAATGATGGGAAAGGCTGTCGGTAAGGTCCTTGGCATAAAGTATCAACCTTTCAGGTTCAGCCTTGGCAGAAGTATCGGCAAGTGAAAGACGGATGATCAGCTTATCAGTAAACCTGACATGATTGACGACATATTCAAATTTGCCCGGATTGCTCTTCGAACCTGAAATTCCTGTAATGTCTTCCTGAACTTTTATCTGCGAAGCGAAAAAAAGAATAGCCGAGAAAAGCGTACCGAGAAAGAGATAAAACAGCAACCTGCGCTCCCTGAAAAAAAAATATATTTGTATAAAGCGTTCAGACATAAGATCGTTAAAAAACTAAGGTTGATCCTGGTCGCTGGTCTCCATTTTGACAACCTGAGGTTTCCGGAAGATTCTTAGAAGGAAATAGGTAATCGTACCCAGGACAACTGCCGCTATAATACCAAATACGATGCTTCCCACGAGGTATTGAACCAGGTTTTCTTTTACCCACTCAAGTGTGATTCCTGAAGAATACTTTAGCGGATGCTTGTTGTAACCTATGAGAAGTCCGCCGGTGATGTAAGACAGGAATAAGATCAGCGGCAGCATGGGAGGCATGCTGATATTGGATGCGGCAACAGTCACAAATTTATTAAATTTCAGGAAATATGCAATCCCGAATGCGACCAACATCTGGAATCCCCATACAGGAATGATTCCGATGAACACTCCAACCGTCACAGATACGGCGATCTTCATATTGGAGTCGCTGCTGTTGATGACGTATTCCTGGATGAATTTCCGGATTGATTTTTTCCGGAGCGCTGTTATAAAACGGAATGGATTGACCCACAACAAAGCGGTGAATACAAGGAGCGTATTGGCAATGCTGACCCGGGTGAAATCATGGACCTTCCGGAAATGAGAAACCCGTTCTCCCTTTGGAGCATAATAGACCTTAACAGGAACAGAGGTAATATTGACGGCCTTCCAGGCAAGCTTGGCAAGTACTTCGACTTCAAACTCAAATTTTCTCCCGAAGAACCGCATTCTTTCCATTTTTTCTAATGGATAGAGTCGGTAGCCCGATTGAATATCTGGCACCTTGAGTCCCGTTTCGATGCGGAACCAGAAGATGGAAAACTTATGTCCGAAGCTGCTGGTCCCCGGCACGCTGTCGTGTTTCATGTCGCGGGCACCAATAATGACCGAGTCGGGTTCCTGTTCGATTTTATCAATGAACTTCAGGAGGTCGTCCGCATAATGCTGGCCGTCAGAATCAATGGTGATGGCATAACGGAATCCTTGTTTCAAAGCATAGTGGAATCCCAGGCGCAATGCATAGCCTTTTCCCTTGTTTTTGTGGATATTGAAAACCCGAAGTGAACCGAATTTTTTCAGGATATCCGGGGTATGATCAGTTGCCCCGTCATTCACGACAATGACATCCACGGTATATTCCAGCACATCCCGGATGACCTGCTCCAAGGTCTTATCATTATTATATGTAGGAATAATGACGCAGCATTTCAGCTCCTTGAATTTCTGCCTGATCTGCTCAAATTCGGACATTATCTTTTGTAAGAATCATTAACGGTTCAGGCAAAGGTACATTATTTCACGTTACAGGAGAAGGGGCTGGTACGCCATCTTCACCTGCACACAATTTCTTACCTTTGTGGATTAACATTACAGCGATCATTACATGAAGATACTGCTTCTCAATCCTCCACGCAGTCCTGAAAATAATATCCTCCGGTTTGCTCCGGAAAATGCAAAGCCGTTTATTCACAAAAAACTCATCGGCCCACCCTTGGGGTTGCTTACCATCGCNNTACGCCTTCACTGGATATTCTTGTACTTCAGTTGTTGGAAAAATACAAGCCGGATATCCTGGGGGTAACGGTCATAACATCCGAATTTGATTATGCACTGGAAATATTCCGGGTCGCAAAGCAATTCAATCCTTCGATCCTCACTATTGCCGGTGGATTGCATGCAACACTCTGCACCCAGGATTTTGCGGGGACTCCAGCGGATATTGTGATTCCCGGTCAGTGTCCTCATATCTTCAGGGATGTCGTAATTGCGAAGGAAAAAGGGGTGATGCTGGAATCCGTTCCTGGCATCTACCTGAACGGAAAATCCGGCCTGAAAAAAACATTGGGAGTCCCCCGTTCCTGGGATGTTGCCAACGCTGATTACCTCATGCCCGACCGCCGGCATCTCGACCGATGGATCAGTACTTACAAGGTCGGCAATAGCCCATTTCCGAGCACCTATATTTTTACTTCCCTCGGATGCCCTTATAAATGCACCTTCTGTTCGATATGGACTCAGTTTAAAGGGAAATATTATCAGCGGAACGTTGACAGTCTCATCACCGAATTGAAATCGATAGATGAGTACCCGGTGGTGCGCTTTGCAGATGCAAATACCGTGGTAGACCACGATTTTATGAACCTTCTTTTCGACCGTATCGTTGAGGAGGGGATTCAAAAGACGTTTGTGATGGATATCCGTGCTGACATTGCCGCACGTCACCCTGAGATCATTGAGAAACTTGCTAAGGGAGGCTTAAAGGTTGTAATCTGCGGGTTTGAATCCTTCAGGGATGAAGAACTTTCAAAATATCATAAGGACTCGCCTGCATTTGATAACGAGGAAGCTATCAGGGTGTTCGAGCAGAATGACATCATGGTGCGGGGAAATTATGTTATACCGAATGACTATGGAAAAAATGATTTCAATGCGTTGGCAGAATATGCCGACAAGAACAGAGTAGTATATGCCGGATACACCGTATTGACGCCGATGCCGGGAACTGTCTTTCATCAGCAGGTGAAGACTGAAATCATTGATCACGATTATAAGAAATATAATTTTTTCAATTCCGTGATGAAAACGAAACTGCCACATGACCAGTTTCACGAAGAGATCGGGAAACTCTGGCTGATCAAGAAAGGGAAGGATGTCATTTAGCAGTTTAAAAAGTTTATAAAGTTCATAAAGTTTGTAAAGTCCATCACTTCGTCACTTCATCACTTTGTGCGCCTTTGTGGTTAATAGTATGAAAAAAGTACTACTTGTAAATTGCAATACTGAAAAAGCGCCGTATCCCATACCGCCGCTTGGACTTTGCCTTCTTTCCGCAAGCCTTGAGGATCACTGGGATGTGAGTATCTACGATTGTATGTTCAATGAAGGTATTGGCCTTGTTGACCGGGTGCTTCAGTTCAACCCCGACTACATCGGCTTCAGCATCCGGAACATCGATAATACCATGCCTGACAATTGCGTTTATTATGTCGATGACCAGGTTTCACGAATAATTCTTCCTGTTCAGAAAATAACCTCTGCAAAAATCATCCTGGGTGGCAGTGGATTCAGCATTTTCCCGCAGGAACTGATGAAGTTGACACAAGCAGATTATGGCATCATTGGTGAAGCTGAAACTGCCTTTCATCTATTGCTGGATTCACTCGATAAGGGAGAAGATGTCTTACCTTTCGGGAATGTTTTGGTATGTTCTACCACATATGGGAGAAATAGGTACAAGGTTTCCCATCCGGGTGTATTTTCGGAGCGGTTTTCAGAAATTGACCGTAAAATTGATTATACTCCTTACAGGGAAAGAGGAGCCTATTCCATTCAGACCAAACGGGGGTGTTCGCACGGATGCATATACTGTACCTATCCCTTGCTGGAAGGAACTGTATTCAGGACACGGAAACCAGAAGATATCGTTGAAGAGATCGAACAGGCCCACAGCCGGTTAGGGGATGTCATGTTCGAATTTGTGGATTCTACATTCAATGATCCAAGGGGGCATGCTGAAGCCATCTGCCGTGAGATCATACGCAGGAAACTCCGGGTGCGCTTGAGAACCATGGGGATCAATCCACGAAACTCTAATGAAGAACTCTTTGAACTCATGATGGAAGCCGGTTTTGTCCAGATCGATGCCACCCCCGACACGGCATCTCCGACCTTACTCGCAAATCTCGGGAAAGGATTCGAGTTGGATGAAGTCCGGCAAATGGCAACTGCTATCCGGAAATTCAACCTGCCTACAATGTGGTTCTTTCTCTTTGGCGGTCCGGGGGAAAATGAGGATACCTTCAAAGAAACACTCGATTTTATTGACCAATATATTAACCCGGAAGATCTTGTGTACATGGCCTCCGGATTACGGGTATATCCCAACACACCGCTTGAAACCATAGCAATGCAGGAACAGGTGATCAAACCTGGTCAATCGTTACTGTATCCCCCGGTGTTTTATTTTTCAAAGGGAATTTCGAGAGACCGTCTTGTGCAACTGATCCTTGAAGCGACCGCAGAACGACTCAATTGCATTTATTCAGCCGAAACGCGCCCGCCCGTGGAGATGTTGAAGGAAGCTCATAAACTCAGGGCTGAGCAACAACTGAACGAGCCAATGTTCAGGAGCTTTCTCAGGATCAGGAAAGAATGGAAAGCTAAGGGATTGCTTTAAGGAATTACAACTCGATGATGATCTTTGGCTGCAATTCTGTTTCCAGGCTCCAGGTAACAGCTTTTCCAAACCTGAGCCGGAAAACCGCCAAGTATTTGAATCCCACCTGTTCAATCCAGGAAGTCATGAAAGGCCGTACTGAAAGGATCTCTTTTTTAAGATCCAGGTCTTTATCGAGGTTTTCCACCTGGCCGCTGATCCTTACCTGAAAATTATCCTTATGAAAACAAAGTTCCACATATGGATTGACGGAAAGTTGCCGGTAAACATCCTTGAACTTCCCGACCATGAAATAGATGCCGGATTTATCCGCTTTATGCAACAGAAGGGTCCGCACATGCGGGATATTTCCATCGGAAGTAGCAAGGGAAAAAGCCGGGTTGTCATTCAGGAATTGAAGGATTTCCTCTTTTTTATTCATAGTTGAATTTCCGGGATTTTGACTAAAAATACATATTAACAGGTCAAACTCTCTTATTTTGCATCCAATAATACGGGAAAAGAATTGGCCATATAAAATACCGCATCCCCCTCGATAAACCTTGCGTTCTTTACAATCCCTTTTCCAGAACCACATTCCACGAACCGGTTTACCCCAAGTTCCTGAAGATATAGCTGGGTTTCATACCAGTTCAGCGAAGTAAAAAGGTTGCGAACGACTTCATTTTTCAATAAATGTTCTTCCAGCAGAAGCTCCTGGTCTACCAATGAGACGATCGGCATCTTGGGGCTGCGAAATTGTATCTGGTTGACAAATTCGCTGAATCCGCCAGCAGTATCTTTTAAAAAATCGCAATGGTAAGGAACGGAAACATTCAGAACACGTGTACTCAGCGCTCCTTCTTTCTGAGCGGATTCGGTAAGTCTGAGAATATCTTCTGCAGCACCGGATAAGGAAAATGAACATACACTATTCTGAATGGCAAGTTTCAGGTTCAGTTTTTCTTTCCTGATCAATCGTTCCAGGTCATCCAGGTTCAGGCCAATGATGGCACACATGCCGAATTCCTTTTTCATGGTGATCTTTTTTATCTCTTTATAGGCCTGGCGGATGAGTACGAGTCCATCGAGGAAGGAAATCACCTCCGATTGGAACAAAGCGGCATAGATCCCCATGCTGTATCCGGAACAATAAGCAGGAACCACTTCTTTTTCCCTGAACCAGGAAACCAGCGAACAGGCCTGGATGTATGAAATATACTGTGTTTTCAGCTCATCATCAAGGAAGGTACAGGAGGGAATGGCAAACTGGATCAGTTCAGGATCGGCAAACTCAGCCGCCCGGGAAAGAAATTTCCGGAAACAATCATCAAAACCAGTCAGATTGATAAAAGGGTCGTCAGGATAATCGGTGGCGAAAGGAGGGAAGACGAATGCTAGTTTCTTCTGTGACAATGAAGAGGTTTCATTTTATTGATCAAATTCGAGCAGTTTGTTTTCATGTTCAATGATCAGGAGCTGCATATCAATCAGTTGGCCGATAGTCTGAACCGGGTGTTTGACCGAATATTTCCCGATTGTCTTCAGTTCAATATCCAGGTTGTATTTCTTTTTAAAGATTTCAATGAGTTCGAGGAACATCAGGGAATCGCCATCGATGTCATTTATGATATTCGTATCAGAATGAATATCCTTGATATCCACTTCACATTCATCAGCAAAAAAGTTATAAACAATATCTGTTACTTCTTTTCTTGTATTTTCTGTAATCAAGGCCATTATGGGTTATATTTTGGATCAGTCTGCAAAAATAGAATTATTTTTGGAATCCAGCCTCACTTTTTTCTGCTGATACTTATTAACTGTATTTCCGGAATACGAGTGTTGCATTGTGTCCGCCAAACCCGAAAGAGTTTGAAAGGGCAATATTTACTTCCTTTTCCCTTGATTGATTCGGAACGTAATCGAGGTCGAGATCGGGATCAGGCAGATCGAGGTTTATGGTCGGCGTAATGATGCCATTGAGGATGGACAAAATCGTGATGATGCCTTCAATTGCCCCGGCTGCACCAATGGTATGGCCGATCATCGATTTGGATGAGGAAACCGGGATTTTGTAAGCCCGGTCACCGAACACCCTTTTGATGGCCATGGTTTCATAACGGTCATTCAACTCGGTGGATGTACCGTGTGCATTGATGTAATCGACTTCTTCCTTATAAATCCCTGCATTTTGGAGGGCTTTTTCCATGGTAAGGGCCATTCCTTCCCCATCTTTCATCGGCGCCATGATGTTGTAGCCTTCGCTGGTGATGGCATACCCGGCAATTTCAGCATAAATGACGGCATTTCTTTTCTTCGCCGAAGCCTCCGATTCAAGGATCAAAATGCCGGCACCTTCGCCGATCACAAAGCCGTCACGGTTTTTGGAAAAAGGTTTGCTGGCTTTTTCCGGAGGATTATTTTCCACCGAAATAGCATATAGGGAGTTAAATCCTTCGATCTCTTCAAAATTCACAATTGAATCGGCGCCACCTACGATCACAAGGTCTGCCTGGTTGTTGCGGATCATTTCATATCCAAGGCTGATCGCATAAGCGGAAGAAGCACATGCGGTATTTACCACAAAATTGGGGCCCATCAGCTGGTAATCCAGCGATATCCAGGCCGACATCGAATTCGTCATGCTCTTAAAGATCCGGTTCTGGTGGGTCGTCTCCTTTTCGGTACTGGAATTACCTGTATTCACCACCCCGAGAATGACGGAACAACGGGTTTTATCCATCTGTTCGAAATCGATCCCGCTTTTTTCCACAGCTTCTTTCGCACAGGCAACACACATCTTAGTGACACGTGTCATCTGGCTCCCGGCACGTTTCTTAATGTATTTCCTGGAAAATTCTTCAAATTCGGAAGGAACTTCGGCAGCGATCCGGGTAATATTCCTGGAAGCATCAAAGAGGCTGATCTTCTTCACCCCGCTTTTCCCGGCAACAAGGTTGTTCCAGTTAGTTTGCAAGTCAAGACCAAGGGATGAAATTATATTCATCCCTGTAACGACTACTTTTTCAGGCATTTGTTCCGTTTGGGACGTTTGTACTTTAGGAAGTTTATTTATTGAGTGCCTTTGCCCATTTACAGATCGAAGTAATCTGTGCCTGTGTAGGAATAGCACCCGGATGGTTTGCACAGTACCTTTTCGGCGGCATAGATCCTTTTGTCACCATCTTGCAAACATCATTGGCTTTGGCTGCCTGTTTATCAGGCTTATAGGACGACCATTTTGAGAAATTCACATGGGCACAGGCCATTCCATTACCACCATCGCCATGGCAATCCATGCAGGAGACCTTTACGATTTTCATGACACTATCAGCCAATGGCTGATCCTCATCACTTGAAATAAAGATGCTGGACGAAGTCTTAACTGAAGGCTTGGCGACCATCGTGACAACAATTGCCACAACAAACAAGGCAATCAACATAAAAAAAAACTTCTTCATAATCATAATGTTGTTTAAAGGATTCTTTTTATTTTATTTATTAAGATTTACAAAATTAACAAATATTCCACAGGCATACAAAGCATTTTCTTGTTAATTAATGGAATCTTAAATAACTATCGGTGTTTCCGCGCCAAAGTATTCATCCATGGCGGTTTTTAATTCTGCAGAAGGGATGCCGGATGAATGGCAGAACCAACGGAATGCATGAGCATACGATTCCTGAAGTTTCGCAATGATCTCTCCATCGTTTTCCGGATATCCGGGATCGACGGAAATGTCTTCCCCGTAAAAGCCGCCTTTCGTTTTAGCTCCCAGCCTGCCTTTCGACACAAGTTCCTGCAATTGCGCTATCAGGGGATGAAACCGCTCTTCAGCAGGATCATCCTTTGAATAATTTTGTACCGAGACAAGCATTATATCAAGACCCACGCTATCGAAGAACTCAAATACACCGGTTGGGAAAAACCGTTCACGCACGATCCTGTCGATTTGCTGCAGGCTTGCTTTCTTTTCATTCACAAGAAGAAAGGCCTCATTCTGGAAATGGAGGAAGATACGGTTCAGGATAAAACTGTCTTTTTCTTCCAATAGAAGGAACCTGCGATGGATGCTTTCCATGAAAGAGGTAATCTGCGCCAGGGTTTCCTTAGAAGTTTCCTGTGTCAGGATTACCTCAACAATATCTTTTAAGGCAATCGGATAAAAAAAATGAAGTCCTGCAAATTTCTCTTTCCGGTTTTCGGATGGAACGAGGATAGAAGGATTTATTGAGGAAGAATTCGAAGTGAAAATACACCCGGGAAGCGCTATCGTATCCAACAACCGGAACAATTCCTGTTTGGCTTCCAGATCTTCTGTAATGGCCTCGATGATCAGTTCACAGGATGCAACATCTTCTAATGCATTTGAGATTTTAATACGCTCCAGGATGCTTTGAAACCGGTCTTCATCAATGATCCCGGCTTCCAGTGACCTACCCAACCGTTTGCTGAAATTCCTGCGGAGTTTCTCCAGGTCAGCCTCCGGACTGCAGATCCAGGTCAGGTTGAAATCCATGTCGAGCAGGTAGTATAACAGGTTGGTCCCCATTTTTCCCTCACCGATGATACCGATATTCTTTAGCATTGTAAACGATTTCTGTGAAGAACAATTTACTATCCCGCATCAGGATGCATTCCTATGGGTATTCCAGGGTTCAGAACTATACGCTAACACCATCTCCCTATATTCTTTCATGTGTTTCTGGTGTTCTGCGATCTGCCGATGGCAACTCAGCATCGACAGCAGGTAGCTGAACCCTTTGTCGATGGCAATCTTTTTCGTCATGATCAGGCTGAAGATAAAACGAAATAATTTTTTTCGTTCAGGATCTGTTGTCAGGACAAACTCCTTGAAAAGGATCCATGACAACCGCGCCTTAAGCAATGCAGGGATATCGCCTCCTTTGCGTATGAACGCGCCGTCGGAAAAGAGATTTTCTGCTTTGATCCGGGCTGTTTCAAAGGAATAAAGCCGGCGGATGGTTTCCATGTATTGATCGAATAGCTCGATCTGCGACATGTTCATGTAATGAAGAGTAGGGAAGTGGCCCGAGCCGAGTTCCGGCTTGCAATCGGCAAGCCGCCCTTCCAACTGGTATTTTTTATGGATTTCGCTGCCCGGGGGCGCCGCCAGCAGGTGAAGGTTCACGCTGGGCATATTCGTAAGCATCGAGAAATCGAAGATGTTATCAAATTCCTGAAGGGTATCATTGTCAAAACCTACCACAAAAGAAGCGTTGATATGGATGCCATGGGAATGGATCTTCCGGATGGCCGGCTCATAGATTGTCGCTGCCTTGTTATGAAGCTTGTTGGTCTCGTCGAGGCTTGCAGGATTCAGGGATTCAAAACCGATGAGTATGTTGAAACAACCGGATTCGGCCATCAATTGAAGCAGTTCATCATCGGTGGCCACATCAATGCTGCACATGCACCCCCAGGAGATCCCCAATGGCTTGATTGCTTTCATTAGCTCCTTGGCATATTTTTTATTGATGGTAAGGTTGTCATCCACAAAAAAGATATACTTCGACGGCGCAACCTTGATCTCTTCCACCACATTTTCAATTTCCCTGTAACGCATCTTCCTTCCAAACATCTTTGAAACGAGACAAAAATCGCAGTTGAAAGGGCATCCCCGTGAGGTCTGGATGGCTACCTGGAAGATCTTCCTTGTTTTAATGAGATCCCAGCGGGGAAGCTTCTGGGTATTGTAAGACCTGCATTCGTCTGTCATGTAAACCGGCTTCATATCGCCTTTCTCGAAATCCAGGAGACATTCTTCCCATAATCCCTCTGCTTCGCCAACCACAATACTGTCGGCATGGTGAAGCGCCTCTTCTGTCATGAAAGAGGCATAAGGACCGCCGAAAACGACTTTTGCACCTTTTGCACGATAATGGTCAGCCAGTTCATAGGCACGTGTGATCGTTGCGGCAAGGGTCGTTATTCCAACAATATCAGGGATTCTTTTGAACGGCAGGGTTTCGATGTCTTCATCAAAGATGTGGATATCATAGTGATCCGGGGTCAGCCCGGCAACCGTTGGAAGCGCCAACGGGATCATCAACCGCTTCTTGCCGAACATCTTCGCCAACTTAACATGCGCAGGGTAGTTGATGTACTTCTGATGCGGGGAGATCAGATAGAGGATATATTTTTTTTTCGTTTTCAATTTTGGATAAAGGAATGAACTACGGTTGATAATACCTGATAACATAGCCGGCCTGCATGAATTTGCTGACTTCCGTGACAAAGCTGAGCAGCATATCCCCGGGGGCCAGTTTTTCTTCCTTTTTGATCTTATCTAAGCACAGCAATGCCATGGGTGGGCCGATATAGCCCATGCTTGACATTTTTGAATAGAGCGTATCCCGTGGAATTCCCAGCGATTCACACTCTTCCATCACCAGTTCGGTGATGTGCTTTGAAGGGAAGTTTACCTGGAAAAAGCGCAACATCGACAAGTCGATCCCGTATTTTGTGATCATACGTTTTAAACCTTTCAGGAAGACCGATCCATCGGGATCATGAAAGTTGGCACGCAACTCTTCCTGGAACATCTGGGCCAGATGATGGTATCCTTTTTCAAATTCTTCTTTCGGATTCATCCAGTAGGCAGGACGTTTATTTCCCATGGCCGAAGGTTTTTTCCCACCTATAGATTCCATATAAACATGATCGACAAAAAGTCCCTCCGATCGCTGATCTTCTGCCTTTAAAACCAGGGCAGCAGCTCCATCGCTCAGAAAAAATCGAAGAAGCAATTCTTCCTTTGTCACCAGGGCTTGATTGTAATATTCGGTAACCAACTCGGAAGAGGACATGCTGGATGAGATCACCAGCGCATTGCAATAGCGACCGTTTTTCAGCAGATCATAACCGAGCAGCAGCGCTTTGTANNGGCATCTGGTCCTGGTGAGCGCTGCCATAAAGGATCAGGTCGATGTCGCCGGCTTCCATTTTTGCATCGGAAAGGGCTTTTTGCGCGGCTTTGACTGACATTGTTACATTATCCTCCGTGAATTGACGGGTCACCGGATCTATGGCAAAATGGTAATACTCAATGTCGAGCATTTCCTTCATCAACGGGCGGATCCGTTCAAGCCACCGCCGGACCTTATGTGGCGCATCCGGCATATCCCCGAGATAACGGTCGATCTCATCTATCGGAATGGATTCGCCCGGAAGATAACTGCCTGTACCGGCAAGTTTTACATATGGACTTTGGTCAAATATAGAAGGGGTCATCCAATGGAATTTGTTGTAAATAGAATGGTGCTTTTTGCTTTTTGTAATTCTTCATCACCTTTCGTCCGAATGCAAGGGAGAAGTCAACTACTTTCCGCCTGGGAACGATCCTGTCCACAAGATGAGTCTGCAGTGCTTCCTCTGCGCCGAACGTGTTGCCTTTCAACGAAAGTTCTATCGCTTTTGCCTGTCCGCACAAATCAGCAATTTTCCGGATCCCTCCGAGTCCCGGCATAAGGTTAAACGTGGTTTCGGGTAAACCTAACACCGCATCTTCCGCGCAAAACCGAAAATGGCTGGAAAGGACAAGCTCAAATGCTGATCCGATACAGACACCTCGGATGGCTGCAATCACTGGAATTTCCGTTTCTTCAAAAAATAAAAAAGAACGATAATTTTTCTCAGATAATGCCCTCCAGTTTTCATTCATTTCCGGGTGGATACCTTCATCTGATTTCACCACCTGTTCCAATAACTCTTCCAGGTCTGCCCCGGAAGAGAAATGTCTTCCTTTGCTGCTGATTACAATCGCATTTAATCCGTTCATGATCCTCAGCTCGTCGACCAGTTCATTGAATTCAGAGAAAAATTCAGTCGTCATCTGGTTCGCCGGTGGCTGGTTCAGTTCCAGGTGCCCGATATCATCGGTCTTTGTAAAAGACAATGTATTCATCGTCTTATTGTGCATTGGGTATTGGGTATTGGTCATTGGGTTTTGGTCTTCCTTCTGTTCGATTCTATTCTTGCAAGATCGCAGAACATCCTTGTTTCTTCCCGCATCGATTCCTCAGCCGGTAACCGTTTTGAATTTTTCAGCGCCCGCATTACATAGTTTATAATCTTAAGCGGACGGTCTATTGTGATCTTCCTGAGGAAATGCAAAGTGTATGCTAATGGTTCCTCATTTTTTACGACGGTATCCACTACTTTCAGGAGAAGTGCTTCTTCGGCATTGATCATGTCTCCACCAAGGATCATTTTCAGTGAGTCCTGAAGTGAAAGCCTTTCACCGAGACGGAAAGTTCCGCCAAGTCCCGGCATCAGGCCAAGGTTGGTTTCCGGGAAGGCAAACAGCGCATTCTCGCTGCATATGCGCATATGACAAGCCAAAGCGATCTCCATCCCTCCGCCAAAACATACACCGCTGATCGCTGCTGCAACCGGGATGTCGAGATCCTGCAGGTAGTCGAGCAGTTCTTTCCCTTTTTCCATCCGGTCTTCCATCGGCTCACGGACTTCAGCCATGGCAAAAATAGAATCCAGCTTTGCACCGCCTGAGAAATGCCTTCCTGATCCTGATATGATTAGTGCTTTAAGATGGTTTCCTTCGATCCATTCCCTTAATTCCGGAACCGGAATGAACTCAGGCTTCTGCAAATAGTTTTGCGGTGGGTCCTCCAGGATGAGGATCCCGATGTCGTCTGTGATTTTCTTATCTATCATGCCTTTTCCACTCAAGGTGCTGTTGAAAGGTTCAGTAATATAAAAGGCGGTATATCCAGAGGCATCCGCTGCTGATTGACGAAAATCGTTGTTACGGTAGCTCTCGACAATACAATCCTTTTTTTTTCATTCAGGATCTTCTGCCTGAAAACCAGGTAAGGTTTTTCCGCCTTCATCGTGGTTTCCACAATCAGCTCATCAAAAAGATTGGCTTCCCGCAGGTAGCGTATATGGGTTTCTGTCACCACCAGAAATAATTCTTCATCATTGATACGTTCGAGCAATTCCCTGTCTTTCATGAATACCCACCGTGCTTGTTCCAGGTACTGCAGGTAAACGGCATTGTTGACATGCCCATACGAATCAAGTTCGTATCCTCTAACAATAATTGAAATGCGGTGCGGCTGGTCTGATGTCATCTTTCCGGTTTTCTGATTTTTATGATTCTTTCCTGAATAAGCCTTTGAATTTTATAAAAATAACTTCACCTCCCTGCAGGGTCGCATTGGCCGAGATATCCCCGTTCTCTGCAGTTCTCACCCGGATATCGGCATCGATGATGCGGTTCTTATCCGGAACCATCAACGAAAGGAATTTTACATTATCGGCATTCATCAATCGCAAAGCACTTCCTTTGATGACAGAAAGTAATTCACTGATCATCTGTATCTGGCAAACCCCGGGAACCACCGGATTACCCGAAAAATGTCCTTCATAAACAGGATGAGCGGGATTCAGTTCCAGTGTAAACCGGTATCTTTCTTCCGGTATTCCTGTTTGTGATAATTCTTCTTCAGTCCCTGAACGATGAATAACCGTGTAAAATTTTTTCAACAACATAGGATCAAAAAAAATGAAGAATTGAGCAGGTAAAATTACGAAAAAATACATGCCGGAAAAAGCATGGATTATCCTGACTTAATTGCTCAGAAATGTCATCCGGATATGAAGGCGGATCGCCGGGTTGGTGATATGGATCTTCACAGGCTGCAGGCGCATATCACCGTATACCCGGAGGTCTGTCCGGCCCATGACAGACCGGGAAGTCTGTATCCTGCGGATCTTCCCCGAAACTTTGTCATACGTATAATGGAAAGACCCTCTTGCTGTCTTCACCCCGAAAACTAAAAATTCCGGGTCTTTTGACCGTCCGCGTTTCATCCTTATTACGGTTGTATCCGGCACCAGGAGAAGGCGGAAGTCATTTTCAAGGAGTTTCAGAAGCGACGCTCTATCTAAGGAAGGAAAACAGGAATGAACGATGAATTTATCTCCTTTTAATTCAAGATCGAAAAAATTCATTCCCAGTTCATTGGAAAACAAAATGCGAACAGAGCTTCCGGAAAACCGTTTCAGATAAAACAGTCCGCTAAGGTGATGTTTTGAAATATCTAAACTGCCTTTATAAAGAGCTTTTTCAAATAATGAATCGAAGATGGCAGTGGTGTAAGGGCCTTGCCCGGATACATTTCCTTTCGGCTGTCCCATGATCCATGGAGAAAGCCCTATCCACAGGAAAAGGATCAGCAGGAGCTTATGGAACAAGGAACTTCTCATCAGGAATGCTGGTATTTATTTTTTCTCCGGGAAAATCGATCCTGGTATAATCACCCGAGGGTTCATACATCTCAAGCCGTGTGACTAAAAGATCATTTTTATCAAAGAAGATCCGGATCTCACTGAGATATTCCTTCAGGTTCGACGCCAGGGGTTTCATCTTAACGAGGAAGGATCCTCTGTTTTCAAAGAATGATGGAAGGAATTTCTTTTCATCATTGAATAAATTACCCTGCACACATCCCATGATGATGTAATTGATCTCAGCAAACATCTTATTGTTACGGATGTCGATCTTGCTTTTTTTATCTTCATCCTGGATAAACATCGTTCCATTGTTGAGGACGATCAGGTAATGGAAGGGTTCGGTATATTCCCACCGCAATTTTTTCTCTTTTTTAAAAAGGAACCTGCCTTTGGTGATGATCTTTTCTGAGAGAACGCTTAGACTTTTCTCCTGGATGAAGCTTGCTTCGATGGTTTGCGTTTTCCGTGTGGCTTCCGCAAACTTTTGTTTGAAACCTGCAGGATCTTTCATCTCGGTAAATTGTCCTTGCGAGAAGGCAGACAAAACGAGAAACAGGAAAAAAAACAATATAGAATAGTGTTTACGCTTCATAAGCAGGAATATTCAGGAGTTGGTCAAGGGGTATGATCCGGAAGCCGGCCTGTTTTATTTGTTCAGCTATGTTTTTGATAATATCAATGGTTTCCGGAACCGTATCATGCAACAGGATGATGTCACCGGGATTCAGGTTATTCATAATCCTTGCCAGTATGATCTCTTTTTTCCGGCTGGAAGTGTCCCAGGCACGGTTGCTGAAGCCGATCACATAAAATCCCGTTCCGTGCAATGCCCGTTTTAACATAGGGTTGATCACCCCGTAGGGAGGACGAAACAGCAGTGGTTTCCTGCCGGTTGCTTCAAATACTGTTTGTGCACTTTTTTCCAATTCCCTGCGCATACGTATGGGAGAAAAAAGATCAAACCAGTTGGAATGAGAATAGCTATGTATTCCGGTAAGATGTCCTTCTAAATGCATCCGCTTCAGGATGTCTTCATTTCCTTTCATTTTATGACCGATGCAGAAAAAAGTGGCCGGGATTCCAAGGGTTTTTAACTGGTCAAGAAGCTTTGGAGTCAACTCAGGGTCAGGCCCGTCATCAAAAGTAATGGAAACCACCTTCTCTTCAGTTACCGCATTGCACAATGCTTTCATGTGATATCCCGAACAGATGAAGAAAGACATTGAAACAGAGAGGGTCATGTAAAGCGAAACAAGAATGATATAGTAGTAATAATGAACCGGAAACCATAACATTCCAAGGATGTTCAGCGTGAACAGCAGGATAAAAAAAACAATGGTGGTATTCCGGAACGTTAACATCTAGACTGAACTTACAAGCATCAATGAATGATCAAGGTTCCTGTAATGATTGTAGATAAGGATATTCCTGAGCTTCCCGGGAGTTACTCCTTCCAGACGGACGGTTTCAGGAACTTGCCCGTTTTTCAGGATCATCGCAGCCAGCCAGAGTCCGAAGGAAGAAGCGGTCTGATATTCGCCGCAGAGATGTTTGAACCAGGCCTGGGGCTTTTCCCTGAACAGGTGGGTTCGGACATCGTCGTAAACCTTATCGTTTGCAGGATCTCCGCTCATTCCTATAAGTACCATGTCGATTTCGTCAATCTTCCTGCCTGATCGTTCAAGAAATGCTGAAATATGTGCAGGGATCTTATCTTTATCTGGTTTGTAGAAGGTATCCAGGGCTTCGATTTTTGCATAGTTCTTCGCTCCGGGGTTTGCAGAGAGCAGGAAAAATGCGGCTCCTTCCCCGGCAATGGCGCCACGGGAATGATCCTTCAGCAGGCCGAGGTTGTTGACCCGTTTACGTTTGTAATGTCCAAGCCGCTGCAGTATAGCAAAGGTATTCGGAGTCATCTCATCCATTCCGCCAACCAGAATCGTTCCCGATTCTCCGGAGTTGATGCGGATGAAACTATCGAGCAGTGCACTTTCAAATGAAAACCCGCGGTGAACATAGGTGAAGTTGTAGTTGTGGCATTTCAGCAGCAATGCAATCTGTGCATTGACGGTATTGTGTGTCGACTGGATAAAGGAAGTCGGGGTGAGAAATTCCTCGTTGTCTCGGATCATGTTCGTCAGGAATTTTTCAGTATCCTCAATGCACCCGAGTCCTGTTCCGGTAATGATTGCATCCGGCATCGTACATTCAGCATCGGCCAGACAGATTTTTCCAGCAGCCACACCCATCTTGATGATCCTGCTCATCCTCCTGACCATATCGCCGGCGATATATTCCTTGTAATTCAGATCCTGGCACCGCAGGTAATTTGTTTCCACGCTTGTAACTTCATCAAGAAAATGACTGTTGTCCCAGGTTTTTTGTGGAGAGATGTTTCCTAATCCGGTGATGTATAGTGGCAGCATAGAATTTTCGCTCTTCATTAAAATCAATTCGTTTTTGAAATGATCAATGTCGAGTTATTTCCACCGAATCCAAAGGAATTCGAAAGGATATTCCTGACTTCAAGGCCTCTCATCACTTTTGTGAAAGGGGCGATGCTGAGCTCTTTCATGGGTGTTTCAAAACGGAGGTTAGGAAATAAGATGCCATGGTTGATCGACATAACAGAGATCACGGCTTCCACAGCGCCGGCAGCTCCCAGGGTATGACCGGTATACGATTTGGTTGAACTGAAAGATGGCATCTTCTCCCCGAAGATTTTCTGCAGGGCAATGCCTTCCGAAAGATCATTGTTCTGTGTTCCGGTTCCATGAACATTGATGTAGTCGATCTCTTCCGGCATGAGCCCGCTAAGCTGCAATGCATTCTGCATAGCCAGAAAGGCCCCGTTACCTTCCGGGGAAGATGCTGTTTGATGATAAGCATCATTGGCATTCCCATAACCTGTCAACTCTGCCAGGACTTTTTTGTTTTGAGCTTTTATAACCTCTTCAGATTCCAGGACAACATATGCTGCACCTTCTCCAAGAGTAAGTCCCGCGCGGTTTTCATCAAAGGGCCGGCAACTGTTCTTGTCCAGTATCATCAGGGTGTTAAACCCATTGAGCGTAAATTTTGTCACCGAATCTGTACCGCCGGCAATTACACGGTCAAGAAATCCTGCTTTTATCAGCTGCGCCCCGAACATAATGGAATTGGCAGAAGAGGAACAGGCAGTGCTGATGGTTGTCATAAAACATTTTATACCAAGGAAATCTGCGATCCGTTCCGTGCTGTCGCCGCAATCGTGGTTGACAATATCGATCAGGTGTCCTTTTTTAGGGTCAACAAGAAATTCCTTGTAGAAATTTTCACTCCGGTCCATACCGCCAACCGTGGTGGCAGAGATAAGTCCGGTGCGGTATTCATTGATATCATCGAACCCTGCTGACCCGATCGCTTCGCGTGCTGCAATCATCCCGAGCAGCGCGGTTCGTGTGAGATTCTTTTTGCCGCTGTGACCCACAGCTTCGAGTAACTCTTCTGTTGTCATCTTCACTTCAGCAAGGGGAAATTTATCCTTCAGGCTGGTGTCGAGAAGGGTAATCCCTGCAATACCTGATTTCTCTTCAACCAGCGATGTAAAAGCAGCACCGGCATCGTTCCCGATGGAGGAGATGATACCTATTCCTGTGATGTAAACCCTTTGCGGCATGAATGACGTATTAGGGTTGCAAAGGTAGCAGAAAAAATGAATCAAGGCATTAGGCAATAGGCATTGGGCATTAGGGATAAGCGCGGACAAGCGGACAGACGGACCAACCGAATAATGTTCTCTTTTAAACGCCGTAGGCGTGACATTATATTAGAAAGCAGACAATCATGTACCTATAAAAACCCCGTAGGGGTGTGATAATAATAGAAAGAAGGGATCTTAAAACCTTAAACAAATTCCTGCATTAAACGAATAGGAAAATAACACATGGTTTTCTTCGACATCATTTATGGAATTGAGGGGGAATAGATCTCCTTCAACAGACAGATCGATACCTAAAAATCTGACCGGGGTGATAAGGATACCCGCAGACACTGGGAAATCGGCTAACAAATTCACATTATAATCCGTTATACTTGCCTCAATATTCTTCGCTATACTTACCTCACCCACATTCAAGCCTCCATCGAATTTGGGTTTTATTACTTTGAATGGGAAGATGTATTCAATTTTCAAAGGAATCTTATAGATGTATAAGGAAGTGTTCCCGGTATTTATTGTTGAATAAATCAGGCCCGTTATCAGGTATATATGTTCGTTGAAACGGGGCAACCAGAAATGTGTTAAATAAGCGTATTGTGATTTGAAAGGCCCTGAAACCCAAGGAAACTGGATCATTCCATAACGGAATTCCAGAGTCAGATGAAATTTGTAAGGTTTCTTGTAGAAAACAACACATCCGGTATCTGCACACATAAAATGGTGATAATCTTTGGTAACAGCGATCATATTAGAGATATCGGGTACCTTAATCTTTTCAATCTCATTGAAAAGCTCCGGGCAGTCCTTGAAATATGCTTTTAAATATGACTGATGTATGTTGGTTTCGTTGATGTATTCAACATCGTTCTTGTATATGTGACTATTTTTATAAATCATCTCTATAACCGTATCCTTGCCCGAGTCGAGGAGGAAATGTGATCCATTTTTATCCCTTAGATAATACAGGTCCTTTTTCCCTTTGATAAGATATTCTACAAATGAAGCTGTTGTTTTATCATTTCGCCTTATGTACTTTGAGATATAGAATTTTCCTCCGGTAAAGCGATACCCGTATATTTCAAAAGGATTGAAGGTTGTTGTACCACCGGAATTTGGTTTGAAACTGCACCGTTCTGCATTTTTGATATCGTTCCAATATTCAATGATTCCGGTAACGGAATCATTCTCCTTCGGCATAATAATTCCCGGTCTTACCTCGGTTTGAGCATCGAGCCTGATAACTGTGCAAAAAATAAAGAAAAGAAGTGTGTAAACTTTCATCATAGTTTTTATCTTTTCGAAAAACCAGAATAATCCTGCCTCCCTGAAAATTTCCATACAAATATATAGAAAACAATTCACTGCATTAATGCATCAGGATGAAATTGATTGCAGAATGAAATGGGATTCGGAATTTTGATTTAATTTTGCCGTTATGTTATCTTTTTTTATTTCTATATATCGTTTCTTCCATAACCATAGATATTTTTTCTTTCTTTTTCTGGCAATATTATTGGGATTTATACTCTTATTCGCTTCGAAGATCAGGTTGGAAGAAAATATCACCAGGTTAACTTCAGGCAAGGATTCTCTGAACCGTTATGAATATGTGATCAGGAATTTCAAATTTGCTGATAAATTGATCGTTCATCTCTCACTTAAGGATACCAATGCAGAAGCCAATCCTGAATACCTGGTCTCAATCGCCGGAACATTGCGTGACAGTCTTTTGTCAAGGCTTGATTCTACTTATATCAGACAGGTTTTGTTACAATTTAATGACTCCCTCTTTCAGATTGCCCAGATTATAATTGATCAACACCTTCCTTTGTTTCTGACCGGAGCCGATTACAGAACTATTGATAGTCTGATGCAACCCGAACAACTTGAATCTTTGCTTCAAAGCAATTTCAAGATGATGGTCTTACCAGCTGG
>PLMO01000143.1 GCA_003142515.1 Bacteroidales bacterium | reverse complement strand
ACGCGTTTATCCCGGAGAATTCTGCTGGGTATATCCTGGATTGGTTTCAATTAAATCCGGTACAACTCAGGATTTCAAAAATCCGTTCTTCAAAATTCGGGGATTACCGGCCACCGGTGAAAAAATTTCCGGCCAGGATCTCGGTAAACAGGAACCTGAACAGATTTGATTTCCTGATCACCCTGGTACATGAAATGGCGCACCACGAAGTATGGACTGAATCCTCTGCCCTGGTTCCGGGTTTTGGAATTCACCGGAGAAAACGCCGGCCCCGTCCGCATGGTAAGGAATGGAAAACCCATTACAGGCGGCTGATGGAGCCACTGATGAAGGAATCCATTTTCCCGGCGGAGGTGCTTCATCACTTAGTCAGCCATTTTAATAATCTCTGTTCTTCCTCGAAATCGAATGAACACTTAGTTGTTGCGTTGAAAAAATACGATGTTCCCGATGATGCTGTATTCATTGAATCGCTGGCATATGATGCCGTCTTTACCTTGCCGGCAGGGAGAAAATTCAGGAAACAGGAAAAACTGCGGAAACGTTACCGATGTGTGTGCCTCGACAACGGGAGGATCTATCTTTTCAGCCCAATGGCGCGGGTTATGCCTATGCCAACCTGACAACTCACACTGATTCATTGGATTCTGTTCATTATATTGTACTTTTGCAGTGAATTTCAAGCCTTTTCGAATGAAAAAATCAAATCATCACTTTTGTGTGATCATGGCCGGGGGGGTCGGATCAAGGTTCTGGCCGATGAGCCGTACCAGTCATCCCAAGCAATTTATCGATATACTTGGAACCGGTGAAACATTGATCCAGCAAACCTACAGACGTTTTGTTAAGATCATGAAAACCGAAAATATTTACATCGTCACAAACGAAGCATATAAATCGCTGGTGAAGGAACAGATCCCGGGAATATCCGATGAACAGATCTTATGCGAACCGGCACGGCGGAATACTGCACCCTGTATCGCCTATGCAAATTACAGCATCCTTGCAAGGGATCCCGAAGCCTGTGTCGTTGTAGCACCTTCCGACCATATTATTCTGAAAGAAGAGATCTTCCTGAAAAATATACTTACTGCCCTCCAGGCCGCAGGGGAGCATGACTGGCTTCTTACTCTCGGGATCCGTCCGAGCAGGCCTGATACCGGTTACGGTTATATCCAGTTTGAAGAAGGAACAGTTTATCCAAAAGACCCTCACTTAAAAAAAGTAAAAACCTTTACCGAAAAACCGGATATCGGGCTGGCCACAACATTTATCAAATGTGGGGATTTCCTCTGGAATGCAGGGATCTTCGTTTGGTCGCTGAAAAGTATCATGAAGGCTTTCTCTGATTTCCTGCCGGAGATCAATATCCTTTTCCGCAAAGGGATTGGACAATACGGAACGCCAGGTGAATCGGCATTCATCAATGAAGCCTACGGGATCTGCAAGAGCATTTCCATCGACTACGGGATCATGGAAAAAGCAAGCGATGTTTACGTTCTTGCCGTTGATTTTGGGTGGTCTGACCTTGGCACATGGGGATCGCTTTACGAAAACCGCTCAAAAGACGAGAACGGGAATGCCGTTGTAGGGAAAAATGTCATGTTATGCGAATCTTCCAATTGCATTGTGAATATGCCACAGGATAAACTGGTCGTGCTGGAAGGATTAAATGATTACATCATAGCTGAGTCGGAGAATGTACTGCTGGTTTGTAAAAAATCGGATGAACAGCAGATTAGGCAGTTTGTCAATGACGTACGATTAGAAAAAGGGGAAAAATACGTTTAAATCACAGGATATGTCGGATTCAACCGTAACTTCCGTTCAGAAAATAAGTGATTCAATCCGGCGTTTTCATAAATAGCAAGACGAACCTAGCGTGGATATTTATCTGAAGAAAAAACGGTGGAAATGGTTGCTTTTCGGCACTGCCATTGCGATTGTTTCCATTTCGCTTTATTACACTAATGTCCTGGTGGAAGAAATCCGTAAGGATGAACGCAAGAATGTCCAGATCTGGGCAGATGCGATTCATCACCGGGCTGGGATCGTTAATTATACCAATAAACTGTTCGAACAAATCAAGGAGGAAGAACATCTGCGGATGAAGACCGTAGCCGAAACCCATCGGCGCATGATCACAGCCAGCATCAGCGAAGACCTGACTTTTGAAAGNNCCGATCGTCGAAAGTTATAACCCCTATAACCCAAAAGCCAAGCTAATCCTTTATTATAAAGATTCGAAGATCTTTACCGACCTTCGAAAAGTACTGGACGACCTGGTCAATTCCTTTTTTTCGGAAGTCGTGTTGAATTCCGCTTCTGTGCCTGTTATCATTACCGACAGTGCCAGGATACCCATCCGGGATGAAAATGGCAGAATTGTTTCGGGTAATATTCCCGCCAAAAAAATGGATGACGCGGTATTTGTAAAAGCCATGATCAAATCCATGGCTTCTCACAATACGCCCATTAAGGTAAACATTGCCGGAATTGGTATAAGGTATATTTTTTATGAGGATTCATTCCTGCTGACCAAGTTGAAGTATTATCCATTTATCCAATTGGTCGTGATCAGTCTGTTCCTCCTGATCGCTTACCTGCTTTTCAGCCAGGCACGCAGATCGGAACAAAACCAGGTGTGGGTGGGAATGGCCAAAGAAACAGCGCATCAGCTTGGAACCCCGTTATCCTCAATGATGGCGTGGGTGGAATTGCTGAAGTTGAAAGGGGTCGACCAGGAAACATTGACCGAGATCGAAAAAGATGTGAACCGCCTGGAAATGATTACCGACAGGTTTTCAAAGATCGGTTCCCAGCCACGGCTTGAATCTACCAATATTGTAAAACTAATCTACGATTCTATTTCCTATATCCGGTCAAGGACGTCACAGAAAGTGCATTTCATCATCACTCCGGATATAAATAAGGAGATTCTGGTGCCGCTCAATATCCATCTCTTTGAATGGGTCATCGAAAATCTTTGTAAGAATGCGGTAGATGCCATGGAAGGGAGTGGAGAAGTTCATATTGTTATTTCAGAAGATGATTTAAATGTGATCATCGATGTTACCGATTCGGGTAAAGGAATTCCGAAATCACGGTATAAAACGATCTTTAATCCCGGATATACCAGCAAACAACGGGGCTGGGGGCTGGGGCTGACTTTGTCGAGGAGGATCATCAATAATTATCATTCCGGCAAAATCTTCGTAAGATCATCGGTGCTCAACAAGGGAACTACTTTCCGGGTCATGCTGAAAAAGAAAAAATAGCCATGTCCGGTATCTATATCCATATTCCTTTCTGCCGGAGAAAATGCCATTATTGTAACTTTTTCTCCCTTGCCTCACTGAAGTATAAGGAACATTTCCTGGATGCGTTGAAGGAAGAAATTTTCCTCCGGAAAAATTATTTGGACAGGAAGCCGATTGAGTCCATATACCTCGGTGGTGGAACGCCATCCATTTTACAGATTCCGGAGATTGAAGGCATCCTGGAAGACCTCCGGAAATATTTTATCCTGGAAGAGAACACCGAGATCATACTGGAAGCCAACCCGGATGACCTTGATCTTGCTATCCTGCATGAATACCGGAACATCGGGATTAACCGCTTGAGCATCGGGGTTCAGTCCTTTTTTGATGATGACCTTCAATACCTGAACCGGATCCATTCAGGACAAGGTGCGGAAGAATCGGTGCTTCAGGCAAAAGGAGCAGGGTTCTCCAACATCAGCCTGGACCTCATTTACGGAATCCCGACACTTACTGCAGAAAAATGGCAGAAAAATCTTGAAAAAGCATTTTCAATGGAGGTGCCTCACATTTCTGCCTATTCCCTGACCGTTGAACCCAAAACTGCACTGGACCTGCTCATCCGTAAAAAGAAACTGCCCGGTCCAGCAGAAGAGCAAATCCTTGAGCATTTCCGCACTCTTTTACGAATGATGAAAGAACAGGAATTTGAGCATTATGAGATCTCTAACTTCTGTAAAAACGGGTTTTACTCCAGGCACAACAGCATGTACTGGAACGGAACTCCTTACCTTGGCCTGGGGCCTTCGGCTCACTCTTACGATGGCACATCCAGGCAGTGGAACATTTCCAACCTTGTTCATTACATCGATCAGATCAACCGGAATGAACCGTTTTTTGAATCGGAAGAACTGACGGCGCTTCAGAAATACAACGAATATGTAATGGTTTCGCTGAGAACCATGTGGGGATGTGATCTGAATACGATTGGTGAACGATTCGGAGAGGAGCCTGCTGCCTACTTTTCCCGGTTGGCTACCCGTTATTTAACATCGGGTGAGATGATTGAAAAAACGGGTATTTATTACCTTACGGAAGAAGGAAAACTTTTCGCAGACGGAATTGCTGCAGATTTATTTCTTGAAACGTAAAAACGTCCCGAGTGGCAGTTTTTTCCCTGAACGGTCGGTAAAATAAAGTTCCCCGATTTCCTGTTCAGGAATAATACCAAAATGTGCCCGTGAAAGACTATCGGCAATCAATGCTGAAAACCCCATAGAATAAAGACTAAGAATGAAAAAGCCGGCATCGGGATTCAGAAGTTGGCTGCAGGATCTTACCATCTCGTTAATTGAATCCTGTAATATCCATTTTTCTCCTTCTGGTCCTCTGCCATAGGCCGGCGGATCCAGGATGATTCCGTTGTACCGGTTGCCCCTTTTCACTTCTCGTCTCACAAACTTCAAGGCATCCTCCACCACCCAGTGAATCCCGCTCAGGCCGCTGGTTTCCATGTCCTTCTTCGCCCAGGTAACGACAGGCTTGACTGAGTCTACATGTACAACTTCAGCCCCTGCGGCCCTTGCAGCGAGGGAAGCGCCTCCTGTATAGGCAAAAAGGTTTAAAACGCGTGACGCATCATGCGTTACGCGTAACGGGTTTAGAATTTCGTAGATATAATTCCAGTTCACGGCCTGCTCCGGGAATACCCCGATATGTCCGAAGGCAGTCAAGCCCAGACGGAACTTAAGGTGCATCCCTTTGTATGAATAGGAGATCATCCATTGATCCGGCATCCCAGGTTTCAATTTCCAGTCGCCTTTTTCGTTGAGTTCCAGTTTCGAAGGGTCGATCCCCCGTGTTCTCCTGTAGCGTGCATGGGAAAGCCGTTCCCATTCTGTTTCCGGAAGGGATTTTTCCCATACTGCCTGTGGCTCGGGACGGACAAGAGTATAATTACCGAACCGCTCGAGTTTTTCCAGCCCGCCCGTATCGACAAGTTCGTAATCTTTCCAATGGGATGGGGTCAGCAGTTGCATTTTAGGTACAATTTTTAATTCATTACCACTACTTTCCATTTGCTCTCCCGTTCTTTTGCCCGCTTGTCCCATCCCGGAACCATCGTCTTCAGGAATTCTTCTTTTTCCTTTCTTAACTGGTTCATGTCAAGGCCGATAAATTTTTGTGCTTTGTCTTTCGTAGCGATATCGGGATAAGGGATTTCATTATTTTTCCCAAGTTTTACCAGTAGTCTTGCCAGCAATACTCGTGCATCCTGGGTTTCGTACATACCGTTTCCGATGATCCTGGTCACTTCAATGGGAGAATGGAAGGAGGCGCCATGGCTGGCTGTGGCATAATCCCAATACCATTGTCCGCTGCGGATTTTGTTCAGAACTGCTTCCATATCTTTGTCTGTTGCACCGGCATCCCAGGCAGCTTTTGCTTCAATATGCGCTTTCACCAGTTCGATCTCCAGTTTGTCTCGTATCTCTTTCACCTTTTCCTGCCGTTCATATACATTTTCAAGCAGCAATTCCTCACTCTCCCGGTGACAGGTCTGGCATGTTCCGGAGATATTGGCCAGTGGGCTAACGATCCGGTGACTTGTGAACTTCTGCCCTCCTTCTTTTACATATGGCATATGGCAATCGGCACAAGCAACTCCACGGTCGGCATGGATCCCGGTAAGGTAGATCTCATAATCAGGGTGCTGCGCTTTCAGGATGGGCGCTTTGCTAAGTTGTTGAGTGAAATCTGAAAATTTAATCTCATCATAGTATTTCAATGCAGAATCTGCTGTTGTTCCATATTTCCAGGGAAATGTTAAGTAGGCTATCCCTTCAGCATCCTTCCGGTGTTTGTCGAAGAAATATTCAACATGGCACTGTGCACAAACCAGTGACCGCATCTCCTGGTGCGTTGACTTGGTGATATCCTTTCCTATTGCCTTGAATGCCTCGACCAGTGCTGGCCTGCTGATGCAAAGATCCATCGTTACCGGGTCGTGGCAATCGGCGCAACCGATGTAATTCACCACCTGGTCGCCAAGTGAAGCCCATTTCCCTTTATAAAAACTCAGGACCCCTTTGTCCATCATCAACCGGGGAATATCCGGACTTTTACAAGTCCAGCAGGTATTCGGCTGGGGACCATCATCCGGGCCTTTTGGCGCACCTGTACGAAGGGAGTTCCGGATATCAGTGATAGCAAAATAGTGGCCCCTGCTCTGGCTATAATCTTTTGAAAATGCGTAGCCGGCCCAAAGCACAACCATCCGCGGATCTTCTGCAAGCTCATCGATCATAGCACTGCCGTTGAACTTACTACGGAAAGTTGTATCCTTGGTCTGTAGATAGGACTGGTATTCTCTCGGGAAATTTTCACCCCATACCGCATTCCTGGGTTCCCAATCTGTGACTTTCACTTTGGGTTTGTAAACATATTCTTTTTCTGCCTTCCGTGTGGTAATGGAAGATGCCAGTAATCCCAGGAGAAAGACTACAATGATTGTTGAAAAAAATAAAACCCAATTGACCCAGGGCTTGTGTGATTTAACTTGTTCCATATCTTGGTAATTTGTTTAAACAGCGAAATAGCGAAATGGCGAAATATTGATTAGCGTTCATTTATTGAGTCGAAAAAACTTTTTGACTCTGTGATTTTTCATTCTTAATTCTTAATTCTTCATTTTTAATTTTTAATTCTTTATCAAGCCAATCTGCAACAACGCTGTTAGATTTCGGAATAGTAAGCGCATTAGGAGTTGAAGACAGCCCGTTCACCCTTCCGTGTGGAGTTTCCCGGTGACAATCGAGGCACCAGCGTTCTTCCAGGAAATTATGGTAATTCGGCTGTACGGCATAGATGAACTCCTTTTTTACTGTTTTTTCATGGCACCGGATACAATTTTCCCGGACCAGATCCCGGGTTTCATCTTCCATGATGATCACCTGTGGTTCGAGGCGAAGGGTAAACATGGCAGCATGGTTGAGCCCGTCTTCGGCTTTAAAAAGATATTTGTTGAAGATGTTGTTGTGCGGCACATGACAGTCGTTGCAAGTGGTCACCCTTCCGTGGGAATTATGCGCCCAGTTGGCATAGTGGGGAATCATCACATGACAATTGATGCAGGTTTCGGGGTTGTCGCCCAGGTAGGATTTAGCTTTTGAAACGTAGAAAACATAGACCGCAAGTCCGAAGAAGATCCCCAGCAGAATGGTCACAGGCATTCGCCAGGGCAAGGGTGGTCTTATCTGGTTCAGGAGATTTTTCATGGCTCGGTTGAATGCAAAAGGAAGGATTGTAATTCCTGGTTTCAAACTTAGGAAAAAAATTTCAATAAACCGTATTACCTTTTCCCTTCCCGGCCGATTAAGGGAATAATTTTAAACAGGAAATTATGACAGCAACGTATTCTCAGATTTTAATCCAAATTGTTTTTTCGGTAAAAAACCGGAAGAGCCTGATCCCGCAAAAGAACCTCGAAGAGGTATTCGAATATATGGCGGGGATCATTCGAAATAAAGGGCAAAAGGCGATCATTGTCGGAGGTGTCTCCAACCATATCCATATTTTATTAGGAATGAAACCTGGGATTACCGTTTCAGCGTTGGTCAGAGATATCAAGAACAATTCAACGAATTTTATCAATCAACAGGACTGGATGGTAGAAAAATTCTCCTGGCAGAATGGGTTTGGAGCATTTTCTTACGGGAATTCCCAGATCGAACCGGTATTTAACTATATTAAAAACCAGGAGGAACATCATAAAACAAAGACATTCCGGGAGGAATTTGTGGCATTTCTGGAGAAATTTGATGTCGATTATGTAGAGAAATACCTTCCACCCCAGATTGAAAACGTGTAGGTAATTATCCTTCCAAGGTTTTGTCTCCCTCCAGTATAATGTCACCCCTACGGGGTTTCAAAATTTTATCTGAGCATCTTTGGCTAGAATAATGTCACTGCTATGCGGTTTAATTGTATTATGGCATTCATCTCTAGAAAAATATCACTCCTATGCGGGTTAATATGGTGACAAATATTTCATCACCTGAACAATGGTCGTCCCATGTTCCTATAACCGCGCAGCGGTGACATTATATTAGACGTAAATGGTTAAGAATATCCTGTTAACCCCGTAGGGGTGACATTATCCTTCGTTATAATTTTTTGAAATAGGTATGAAATAATCCGTTCCCCACCGGCTCCACATAATATTCATGCCCCAATGCAGTCAGTTTTTCAATCATCGGCATTGGCGGGAAGGGGGTGATGATCTTATAGATCTCGCCGGGTTGAAGAGTGGTACATTCGTCCAAAACCATTTGCAAAGGATGTTCTCCTGATCCCAGGATCGGCCGGGCATCAAGGGTGATTTTAATATGGGTTTTATCTAACCATGCTGGTGTTTCCATCTTTTTCGTTTTTTAAAACAAATTCTTATTGCCGTTCATTATTTTTTGTATGATAAAATTCGTTGCTCTCCTCCAATTGCTCTTTTTTCAGTCAGATCAGCTGATACTTCGAGGGTACCGAGGTATTCTCCTGCATCATTCCGCAAAGCAAAATATTCGATGTGGATGAACTTCCCCTGCATTCGGATCCAGAAAGGTGCGCTGTCGGCTTTGCCGGATTTGAAATCACTCAGGATCTGCTCCACGACATGAACACTGGAAGGCGGATGGCACATGCGTACATCACGTCCGAGGATCGCCCGGTTGCGGTCGAAGACACGTTCTTTGCCCTGGGTGAAATATTTCACCTTATCCTCTTTATCAACAAGAGTAAGATCGAACGGCACTGTGTTCAGAATGCTCATGAGCTCTTCAACGGAAAGTTTTCCGCTGGGAAGATGAATGGTGTTGTCGTTCGTCGACTTGTTTTTTTCCAGGAGGATTCCTTCCGGTTTCCATTCAACTTCCGGATCATACAGGCAATAACCGATCTCGTTGGTCTGCCGGTAGATCTCATACCAGTTTTCCTCTGTCAGCTTATCCATGGTCATTGGAAACAGGATTTCCTCTTCCTTCATGATCATATCGGCAACGGCCTTGGCCGCCGGCTGAAGCTGCATCTCTATTGTATTTTTCAACAAATCGGGGTTGCCGCTATCAGGCGCCAGGAGCGACTCTATCGCACTTTTCAGTAATCCCCTTGTTTCATTGTGTTTTCCCCACATTACGGTCGGTGGACCGGTAATTCCGTATTTTTCAAGAAAAGGAAAAAGGAGGTTTTCTTTCCGGCGATAGTGCTTGTCGACATCCATCAGGCTGTTGAACAGCGATCTCAGATTGTTCCGATAACTCTCCTTACCGATCGAAGAAACCAGTTCATTTTTCTTTTCAAAAAGTTCGCTTAGCTTCTTTATCACCCCTTCAAGTTCCCGGTTCTCCCTTTGAAAAGTGTCAACCGGGTGCCCGGGTGGAACAATCTTTGCCCCGGTCAGGTCAATGTTGCCTTCCAATGCTTCAGTGTGGATATCGCAAAGGCGAAGGACTTCTGTTTCCGGCAAACCTTCATTTATCAGTTCCTGTTCCACTTCAACCACTTCCCCATAGGGTATTTTTTGCATCAGTTCGGCCAGTCGTTTCCTGATCTCCTGCGGGGCAATGCCCTCATGCAACTGAAGGATCATGTGTTTCAGCAATTCCTTCCGCTGTTCCGGATTATTTATCAATTCACTCATTATGATTTATTTTAAAAATTTCTAATGAATCGTATTCTTTTACGAATCTTATCCTTTGATCATGGTCAATACCATTTTGAACTTTTCGATGGCATTTACGGCATGGGGGATGTTTGCCGGCATGATGATGGTGTCCCCGCTCATAAGTTGATACGGAATCTTGTCTATGATCACTTCGCCGTTGCCTTCCACTACCTGTAGCATGGCATCAAACGGCGCCGAATGTTCACTCAGCCGCTGGCCTTTATCGAAGGCAAACAACGTTACATTTCCCACGGTGCGGTCAAGCACCCGCTTGCTAACAATTCCATCGGTGGAATAATCCACGCTTTCATTGAACCTGAATTTATTGCCGGGTTCGAAAATACTTTTTTCCATTTTTTTTCTTATTAAGATGTTAATTTAATTGATTTCTGTGTTGTTTTTTTCTCTTTTAGCAGGTGAAGGATTGCCAGAACTGGGTGTTTATATAACATAGAGAGTCCTGAAAACCGCATCACTTTTCTGATCTCGTCCCTGCTTTTCGGACAGTAGCAATGAACAGGACATTTTTTACAGGCCGGTTTCCCGGCGCCAAAATTGCAGCGGTCGATACGCTGGACGGCATATTCTTTTAGTTTCCTGCATTCATCACACAATACTTTCCCTCCATGCACGGATTCACAATAAATGTTGATCATTGCGATGATCGTCTTCTTTTCGAAATACAATGAATCTTTCATCTTCATGAATCCGTGAATAGCCGGGGATTGTTTAATTCATTTTCTTTATTGACCATCCGCCTTTCAGCCCGAATATAAACCATGCCAGTGCCAGTGTTCCGAGCGCAAATACCGTATCGCCGATGACCCTGAGCCAACGGAAGAACGCGATGGTGGGATCCTGCAGGAAATCAGCAGAGCGGGCATACCACATACCGGATCTCACGCTGACCCACGTTTGTGCAAGGCCAACCGGAAGAACGCTGATCAGCACCATCAATGCAAGCCCGATATTGATTGCCCAGAAGGCAAACCGGATCCATTTTTGATTCCACTCCTTGCCGGGATCCATACTCTTCATTACAAACAACATCAACCCTATACCGAGCATTCCATAAACCCCGAACAGGGCTGTATGTCCGTGTACCGGTGTGGTGTTTAAACCCTGCATATAATAAAGGGCAATGGGAGGATTGATAAGGAAGCCGAAGATGCCGGCGCCGACCAGGTTCCAGAATGAAACGGAGAGGAAAAACCAGATCGGCCATTTGTATCCCTGTATCCATTCGGTTCCGCGCGAAATCCGGAGGTTTCCATACCCTTCAAATCCCATCAGCACAAGCGGCACTACTTCCAGCGCGCTGAAAGTCGCCCCCAGCGCCAGGATCGCTACCGGTGTTCCTGTAAAATAGAGATGATGGAATGTCCCGATGATCCCCCCCGAAAGGAAGACAATGGTTGATAAAAGAATACTGCCTGTTGCCGTTGATAGTCGTATCAGTCCCAATCTTACAAAAAGAAACGCAATGGCAACCGTAGCAAATACTTCAAAGAATCCTTCCACCCAGAGGTGAACCACCCACCATCGCCAGTACTCTGCGATGGCCAGGTGTGTTTGTCTTCCCCACATCAGTCCTGCTCCATAAAATACTGCAATGGCGATGGAGGCGATGAGGAACATGGTGAGCAGGCTGCGGTTTTCCGCTTTGTTCTTCAGGGCTGGCATCAATGCTCTTCCCATCAGGACTAACCAGATCACCAATCCTATGAAGAGGAATAATTGCCAGAATCTTCCCAGGTCAACATATTCATATCCCTGGTGTCCGAACCAGAAATTCTGCACCAAACCAAGACGCTGCATAACACCAAACCATTGACCAATCAATGATCCGACAACAATAACCAGCAGCGCTATGAATAGGAAATTGACCCCGAGCGCCTGGTATTTAGGTTCTTTTCCGGAAACGGCAGGCGCCAGGTATAGCCCGGTAGCCAGCCAGGATGTGGCGATCCAGAATATTGCAAGCTGAATGTGCCAGGTGCGGGAAATGGAATACGGCAGGAGGCCGGATAACGGAATTCCATAGAAAGCCTGGCCTTCAACCGCATAATGTGCCGTGATGGCACCCATTAGTACTTGCACAAGGATTAATGCTGTCACAACCCAGAAATATTTTAACGTAGCTTTCATAGAAGCGGTCATGATTCCCCCGAGCAGGGGATCTTTTCCCGGCATCTCATGGGGCGCCAGTGATTCATCTTTGCGGGAGGCATAAAACCATACCATCAGTCCGATCCCTGCAATCAACATGATCACGCTAAACCCGGTCCAGAGGATCAGGGAACTCGTGGCATGATTCCCGACAAGTTCGTCGGATGGCCAGTTGTTTGTATAGCTGATTTCGCTTCCCGGGCGGTTGGTCACACATGACCAGGCTGTCCAGAAGAAAAATGCATTCATTTTAAACATCCTGGAAGAATCCTTGATCGTATTGGGCGGAATGGCATAATTGTCGCGTAATTTAACCAGTTTGGGATCATTCATGAACAGGGAGGCATAATGACCNNAGCCGTATCTTCAGCATGGCCTGGTCTTCTGCTGGAATATCCTTGAAGGGTTTGTGATAAGAAGTGTCTGCCAGGTAATCGAGCATATACACAGCTTCCCGGTGAAGCCAGTCAGCCGACCAATCGGGAGCCACATAGGAACCATGTCCCCAGATGGTCCCGACTTCCTGTCCGCCGATAGATTGCCAGATGTTTTGTCCGTCGCGGATATCCGACCCGGTAAAGAGTACTGTGTTTGATGTCGTTACAACTTCATCGGGGATGGGGGGTTTTTCACGGTAGATCTGTCTTCCGAAGAACAACAGTACCGAAAAACTGATGACCATTACAGCGGTAAAGCTGATCCAGAGTCTGTTTGATTTCATAAATCTTTCTTTTTTTGTTTTTGATTTGTTTAACTAGAATAATGTTACCCCTACGGGGTTAAATGGTATTTATATTATTTTTTTTTCGCTATTTCGCTAATTTACCATTTCGCTATTTATTTAAACCCACTCTTCATCTAGAACNNCCTCCGCAACAGGGAACTTCCATGATGACAACCTGTAGCGAATTGATTTTCGTGTCGGAAATCATCGAGGTGAGTTTCTGCAGGTAGGATTCCTTGTTGGTATCCAGTTTCGGGCATGCGATGGCAAGAGGTTTCCCTTTCAAGTAACGTTCATGGAAATTTCCCATGGCAAAAGCTGCGCAGTCTGCCGCCAGGACCACATCCGCATTTTTAAAGTAAGATGCCTGGGGATTCAGAAGGTGCAACTGTACCGGCCATTGTCGGAGCTCGGAAGGTATATTGATCGGTTTGACTGTATTTTCCTTAACGGCATTTTCAACCTGTTCCGTGTCGATCCTGAAATCTTTGGCGGCTGTCCCGGGACATCCATGGGTGCTGCCCTGCTCGGTGTTTATTTCATTTTCACTCATGATATTGTTTTCTTTGATGTAAGATATGGCTTCATTTAAAAATCCCTGTTCATTATGGCCGCGGAGATGATCAAGATGGGCAAGGATTGTATTTCTTCCTTTGGTCGAAAGTGTTTCCATCACTTTTCGTTCATTGTAAGGCTCAGCCTCCCTTTCTTCGATCTCTATGGCGCCTTCCGGACAATGACCTATACAAGCGCCCAGTCCGTCACAGAACAGGTCGCTGATCAGCCGGGCTTTCCCGTCGATAACTTGTAATGCGCCTTCCTGGCAGTTGGGGATACACAGTTCGCATCCGTTGCATTTTTCTTCATCAATCCGGATAATGTTTCTTTTCATTATTTCTTTTATTGTTATATTGTGGTATGGAATTACCTTTTTAAAACAAAAAAATCAAATGTATTTCTTCAGGGTTTGTTCTTTCAGAAACCGTTTAAATTCGATGGTCATTTTATTGACGATATTTCCCATCAGGCATTGATCGAAATGACATATTTCATTGGCAAGTGGACAATCTGTAATTTCCAGGGGACCTTCAATCGATTGATAAATGTCGAGCAAGGTAATATCGGCAGGGGATTTTTTCAACGTGAATCCTCCCAAAGGACCACGAACTGATTTTAACAGGTCATTTTTAACCAGACGCTGGGCGACTTTTGAAATATGATTTTTGGAAGAACCAGTCTGCTCTGCAATTTTCACGGCGTTGATCCCATTTTCATTGCGGGCGATCAAGACCATGCTGTGAATGGCAATCGAAGCAGCTTCAGACATTGAAAAGATTTTTGCCATAACAGATATTTAGGTATTTGAATGCGCAAATATAAAACTAATTCTCATTATCAAAAGAAAAATCGGAAAAAAAAATTATTTTTGATCTTTATCCAGGAATAACCAAAACACCAAACCAGGGTCAGGGGTTGAACAAAAGAAAAAAGATACCAGTCACCGCATAAGCAGCCTTGGTTGGGGTAATTGAACGAAGTGAGATTAACCCAGCTGCGTTGCGGTGACGAGGCCGCCCGGTCTGAGGGCATATAAACTAAACCGATTGTGGGTCGTTGAATTTGTCTCGGCGGACCGAAAGGAAAAATTCGATGTTACTGAAACCCCGTTAATTTTATAATCTTTGTATCCTATGGTTAAAATGATAGTCAGTTTACAGAACCCCCTGATTAAAAATCTTCTGCTTCTCAAGGAGAAGCCGCGGGAAAGGAAGCAGCAAGACTTGATTGTCATTGAAGGGATTCGTGAGATCAGGCTGGCTTTGATGGCTGGATTTACGGTCACTGATCTCATTTATTGCAAGGAGCTGATCCCTGGGGATGACCTTGAAGCAATAATATCTGGATCAATCGTTCCAATGAACCTGGTAGAGGTTCCGGTTGAAATCTATAACCGGATCGCCTATCGCAAAGACCATGAAGGGGTCATCGCCCTGGCAAATCCGAGAAGGATACAATTCCACGACTTGAAACCGGGTACCTTACCGCTTTTTCTTGTTCTCGAATCGGTTGAAAAACCGGGAAACCTTGGTGCCCTTCTTCGAACTTCGGATGCAGCAAACCTGGATGCCGTGATAATTTGTGACCCGCAAACGGATATTTATAATCCTAACGCCATTCGGTCGAGTATCGGATGCATTTTCACAATGCCGGTGGTAAAAAGTACCACAATCGAGGCCATTGCCTGGTTGCGGTCAAATAATATCAGGATCTTTGGTACAGCATTGACTGCTACCCGCTTTTATCATGAAACCGATCTCCGTGGCCCTGCCGCCATTATCATGGGATCGGAAGCCTATGGATTAAGTAAAGCCTGGCTGGAAGAGGCGGATGAACTGATCAAGATTCCCATGAATGGGAAGATCGACTCGATGAACGTCTCAGCCTCTGCGGCAGTAATAGTGTTCGAAGCTTTAAGACAGCGGAAGTTCAAGTATTGAACTGGTTAGTGATGAATAGTGAGTGGTGAAAGGTGAAAAAGCGATAATCCAAAACCTAATACCTAACACCCAAAAATTCATAATCCATAATTCATAATTCATAATTAAACTGGTTTACCATTTATAATGTTCATCACTCTCCCCCAGGGTCAGAAATCCTTTTGGCATCTGGGTTTTGAACTCAAGCGGTTGGCGTGTGACCGGGTGATTAAAGGAGAAATAATAGGCATGCAACCGGATCCTTCTTTTAACCTTATTATTTGCACCATATTTAAAATCGCCCACAATGGGACAGCCCATTTCAGCCATATGAACACGGATCTGGTGTTTCCTGCCGGTTTTCAGCTGAACCTCGACCAGGGTGTTATTTTTTAACTCTTTCAGAACCTTGTAATGGGTGATGGCCATCTTGGCCCCCGGCCGTTCTTGCTTCACGGTAAAAACTTTCTGATCCCAGCCCTCAAGCATCCAGTTCTCAAGCATACCTTCGCTGTTTTCAGGTTTCCCTTCAACCAGTGCATAATAGCGCTTTTCNNATCATCTCCTGGATTTTCTCCGATTTCGCAAAAATAAGGATTCCCGATACTTCCCTGTCGAGCCGGTGAACAACATAGATTTTTTCCCTGCCTTTTGTACGATCCCTTAAATAATCCGTCAAAACCTTATACAGCGAAGTTCCCCTTGTTCCTTTTTCGCCATAGGTCAGAATTCCGGCCGTCTTTATTACTACGATCAGGTCGTCATCTTCATAAAGCACAGGAAAAGGGCAATCCTGGGAATTCACCGGGGCTTTGTATTTCGTATATTCAACCACATCGCCGGGTTTGACCATGAAATGCTGTTGCATGACAGCCTTTCCGTTCACATTTACGCTTCCGTGTACAATGATCTTTTTGACCATTGAACGCGATCCGGTTTTAAATTCTTTGATCAGAAGATCGGTTAGGGAGATCTCTTCTTCCGGCTTGATTTTCATTTTTCTGATAATTGGTATTAATTATGGGATCCCGAATCGTCCCGCAAATGCGGGACTCTCGGGATCAATTCGACGACAAAATTTTTCTGCTCCCGACTACTCGGTATTGAAAAATTTTTGTCTCATTGATTTGGTACAAAGATCGGAAAGAAAAAGGACAGGGCTCTATTTTAAAGTAACTTTCATGACCACCGGCTGATGATCGGAAAACCTGAAGCCTGTTGTAAGAGTATGAACCGATTTAACTTCTACATTGGGCGATACCACATAGAAATCGATGATGGTGGTTCCGGTTTTCCCTTTTTGATAAGGCATATTTACATCACGGTTAGTGGGAGCCGAAGGATCGAAGGCAAATCTCCATCCCGGCAGGAACGTGGAATCCAATACCGGATCGATCGATTTAACCAAGTCTCCTGAGATCATCGACACCGGCCGGAAACCCCTGGGATTGGTGTTCCAGTCTCCTCCGGTGATCACATAATTACCTTTTGAATACTCGGCAAGCACAAAGGAATGAAGTTTTTTTAATTCTCTTTTTCGCAATGTTCCACCTTTATCGAAAGTGGAATTGTGAAGGTTGATGATGACAAGTTCATTCCCGGAGGCCAGCTTATATCGCATCACCATAATACAACGTTTCAGTAAAACAAGTTGTTTCGGCCAGGAAAACCGTGTTCCGAAATCGATTCTTTCTGCTGTTATGGGTTTATACTCCGGATAACAGGCGATCCCCGAAACGACCCGGCCCATAGGGTTATCCAACGGCACAGGAACAAATCTGCTGTCATAATTCTTCGCAAATAGCGAACATCGTACGGGAAATATCTTGCCGATCTCTGTAACTTCATCTGTAAAATAACTTCGTTTGGAATGCACATCTGCTTCCTGTAGGAGAATGAAATCAACAGAATCCATAGATGAAAGACATTGACATATTCCTTTCATGTATCCTGTGAATTCCTTTTTCTCCGGCTTTACCCTGGTCCCCCCTTCATAAAAAAAATCCATGTTTTTCCCCAAGCCGCCGTAGCCAATGTTCCAGGTAAGAAATGTAAAATCTTTTTTTACAGGAGGCAGTGTTATCCCGTTTTCCCCGATCACGATTGTTTCTTTCTCTACCGGATGATAATCCGTCACCGTCAGGAACAATAAAAAACCCAGGATGACACACGCCGGAATGAACAGGATCCCGGCCAGTATTTTGATCAGTTTTACGTTTCTTTTCATCGCTCGTTATAATGCACCCGAAATGTACCATTTTTTTCATAATTTTACTGCGGTTATATAATCCAGCGCCATTTTCATGCCCATCCTTGGATCCATTATAAAGACTGCCTATACCATCCGTCAAATTCCCATTGACATTAAAAAGAATTTCAACCCGGTGGTAGCCCAACGAAAAGAATTGAAAAAACTGCTGAACCGTGCGCAGGATACTGCATTTGGGGAACATTACCATTTTGCCGACATCCTTGCTCAAAAGAATTTCGTAAAGGCATTCCAGGAAACTGTACCGGTGCATGATTACAATTCAATGTTCAAGAACTGGTGGTACCGGAGCCTGAACGGGGAACCCTGGGTTACCTGGCCGGGAAAAGTCAAATACTTTGCTTTGACATCCGGAACTTCTGAATCATCCTCCAAACACATTCCGGTTACTTCTGCCATGCTGCGGGCCATCCAGAAAGCAAGCATCCGCCAGCTGGTGATGACCACCAAGTACAATTTCCCGGATGAGTTTTACGAGAAAGGGATCCTGATGATCGGCGGAAGTACGCATCTTCAATATAACGGCACCTATTACAAAGGCGATCTTTCAGGGATCACGGCAAGCAATATCCCTTTCTGGTTTCAGCATTTTTACAAACCCGGCCCGAGGATCTCCCGGGAAGAAATATGGTCATTGAAACTGAATGAGATTGTGAGGAAAGCAAAGGACTGGGATATCAGCGTGATCGTGGGTGTGCCGGCCTGGATTCAGATCATCCTGGAACGGATCATTGCACATTATGGTCTCCGGAACATCCATGAAATCTGGCCCAATTTATCCGCTTATGTGCATAGCGGGGTTTCCTTTGAACCTTATATCAAAAGTTTTGAGAAATTGCTCGGAAGGCCGATTGTATACAACGAATCCTATCTTGCATCTGAAGGTTACATTGCCTACCAGCAGGCAGGCACACGGAAATCACTGTCCCTGATCCTTGATAATGGTCTGTTTTATGAATTCATCCCTTACAATAGCGTAAATTTTGATTCCGAAGGCAACCTTCTCCCTAAACCGGAAATTCTTACCATTGCGGATGTGGAGATCGATAGAGAATACGCCTTGGTGCTTTCATCCTGCTCAGGCGCGTGGCGTTATCTTATCGGTGATATCATTAAATTTACCAGTAAGGAAGCCTGCGAGATCCTGCTCACCGGGCGTACAAAACATTTCCTCAGCCTTTGCGGGGAACATCTTTCCCAGGATAATATGAACCGTGCGATCAAGATGTTCCAGGACGAATTCAACATCAAGATCAATGAGTTTACGGTCACGGGCCTTCGCTATAAAAGCCTGTTTGCGCACAAATGGTACCTGGGTACCGACGACTCAATTGATCCTGGAATAGCTGCTGCAAAGCTGGATGAATACCTTGCCATCCTGAATGACGACTACCGGGTGGAACGTACAGATGCCATCCGTGAAGTGTATGCAGAAATTTTACCTTTGTACGTATTTTATGACTGGATGAAAACGAAAGGAAAGGAAGGCGGCGCCTTTAAATTTCCCCGCGTATTAAATGAAACACAACGGGTTGAATGGGAAGCACATATTGCAAAACTGATACCGCAGGAGATGCGGAACCAAACAAAACAAACGTAAGATGTTCCTCAAATTCCTACATCCGCTTTTCGAAGGACTGCTCCTTGGCATCACTGTCGCAATAACACTGGGACCGGCTCTGGTGGCACTCCTGCAAACCAGTATCAAGCATGGAATGAAAACCGGGATATTCCTTGCAATGGGAATTTTTACCAGCGACCTGTTTCTCGTTGTTCTTGCCTTCTTCGGTGTTTCCGAGTTCATTACAGCGCCGAAATTTCATCTGGCATTCGGAATCTTAGGCGGGATCCTCATGATCTCATATGGTATCTATACGGTCTTCCGTAAAATTCCGAAAACCGAACAAGTGGAAGTCATCAGCGAAATCCACGTCAAAAGGCCAGGAGTCCTGCCCTATTATTTCAAAGGTTTTATCCTCAATGTGGCAAATCCCTCCCTTTGGTTTTTCTGGATCTTCTGGGCCGTTTCGATCAACTCAACTTATGGCGGCGACCGGAAATCTGTTGCCATGTTCTTTGCAGGGGCTTTGGGAATGATTCTCACAACTGATATCCTGAAATGCATTCTTGCCAACAAGATCAAGGTACTCGGTAATCCCAAAGTCAAACTCTGGATTAACCGGATCGTGGGTATTCTCTTCTTCATCTTCGGAGCCTTCATTATAACTGGAACATTACTGGAATATTTCGGAATACATTTAAAGGTTCCTTAACATTCAGTCTTTCATAAATAAAAACTTTCTATGGAAACAAAACCTTATAAAAATCGGTGGTTTCTGGCAGTAAACGGAGTCATTGCGATTTTGTTCGGCCTGCTGCTGCTTCTTTTCACCCAAAAAATTATCCTGGGTGTCGTTTTTTTTGCAGGATTGGTCATCACGCTGGGGGGATTGTGCTTCCTTCTTATAGCCATTTACCACCTGAAGAAAGACAGAAATGTCGGGATGCTAATCCTTCAATCCGTATTCAGTCTTGCCATCGGGTTGGGAATCATGATCTTTCAAAAAGAATCCCTGAAACTGTTCTTCCTGCTTTTCGGAGTCTGGGCAATCATTGTGGGTATTTTCCAGCTCGTGATCCTGGTGAATATCAAGCGGAATCTCTCCAACAAGAATTTCATCCTGTTCAATGGCCTGCTCACCATTGTCCTGGGTATCTTGATGATCCTGGAAAAAGACGAGATTCCTGTATTCCTTGCCAAATTCATGGGAGCATTCTCGACTCTCCTTGGGATCGTGATGGTCTATCTTTCTGTCATCATCCGGAAAACCGCGATGATGACGGAAAATGAAACAGATCATCCTTCACGTTAAAAGATCTTCAGATCGTTCGGATCAGTTTTTCGAATTTGGCTTTGAAATTCGTTCCGATAGGAATGTAGCGGTCCTTCAATTTGACATGGTTTCCTTCTATAAGTTCAATCTTGAAGAGCGATACGATGCTGTGATTGAGGCCAGGTGGAAAAAAGTACCAATATTATCGACTTTTAATCATATTAATCTAAAAAAATTGCCTGGTTTTTATCTTCTGCGTAATATTGCAAAAAAATATTCAGAATAGTCAACCTATAAAATCCGGTACAATGAAGAAAACAATCAAGAGAATTCTGTTTTCATTAATTCTTTCATTCAGGATGAAGCATAAAATTGCATCCCTGGTTATTCTTCTGGTCCTTTCTTCGGGAACCAAACTGTTTGCAGGAAATCCGCCAGATGAGGGAATGTGGCTGCCCATTCTCATCGAACGCCTGAATTATGTGGACATGGAGAAAATGGGACTGCATCTGACTGTCCAGGAATTATACGATATCAACCACTCCAGCCTGAAAGACGCCATTGTTGGGCTGTCCGGCGGAGGCGCTGCTTCAGGCGGGTTCTTCTGTACGGCAGAAGTTGTTTCAGACGAAGGCTTGTTGTTTACCAACCACCACTGTGGATACAGTGCAGTGCAAAACCATAGTTCCCCCGAACACGACTATCTTACCAATGGATTCTGGGCAATGTCGAAAAAAGAAGAATTGTCTAACGAAAATCTTTGTGCTTCATTCCTGGTCCGCATGGAAAACGTTACCGATTCTGTTATTCCCTTTCTTTCGGATACGCTGAAAGAATCGGCCCGTTCGGAAAAGATCAAAGATCTCACGGCAAAAATGAAGAAGCGGGCTGCTGAAAACGGAAAATACGAAGTCAGTATCAAGGCTTTTTATGGTGGCAATGAATATTATCTTTTTGTCTTTAAAACTTACAAAGACGTCCGCCTGGTAGGTGCACCTCCTTCTTCCATTGGAAAATTCGGCGGAGACACTGACAACTGGATGTGGCCCAGGCATACCTGCGATTTTACCGTATTCCGGATCTATGCTGATTCGACCGGAAATCCCTCCGGCTACAGCGAGAAAAATGTCCCCCTGAAACCCAAATACCACCTTCCCATAAGCCTGAAGGGGGTTAAGAAAAATGATTTCGCCATGATCTGGGGATATCCCGGAAATACAAGCCGTTACCTTACTTCCTACGGAATGGAATTCAACCTGAATAGTTTGTATCCCTCCCTCATTAAAATTTTTGGGAAAGAACTGGAAGTCATGAAAGAACGGATGGATGTAGATACGAAAGTAAAAATTGATTATGCCGAAAACTACGCCATGATTGCCAATACCTGGAAGAATTTTATCGGGCAGTCAAAAATGTTGGTCAAAAACAAAGTGGAGGATAAAAAGAAAGCCATTGAAGCCGAATTTACCAGTTGGTACAGCAAGTCGCCTGAATTGCAAAAGAAATACGGACCCGTTCTTGACAACATCAAAAACGGATACAGTAAGATGAACGCCATTGCTATTCCTTTCTTCTATGCAAATATCGCAGGAATGGGACTGGATGTTGTTAAGCTCGCAGGACAATTCGGCAGCCTGAAATCAGCCCTGATTGCCAAGGCCGGAATCAAAGAATCGGTTGATGGATTGAAAGCAACGACCAAAATCCATTTCAAAGAAATTGACTCGTCAGTTTCCCAAAAAACCATGGCCGAACTATTGAAACTCTACGAACAGAACGTTCCAAAGGACCAGTTACCTTCGGTTTTCGCATTGATCGAAAAGAATTATCATAATGATTTCAATGCCTTTGCTGACGCAGTTTTCAGGACATCTGTCTTTGCTACCGAAGCAAATGCAATGGCGTTTCTTAATAAACCAAATGTGAAAGTTTTTAAGAAAGACCTGGTTTCGATCATGGCTCAATCCTTCCAGGAGGCAAGCGGGAAATATGCTGCTGCCTATGGTGAAGCAAGAACTTCCGTTTCGGCCGGGAACCGTCATTTTATTGCCGGCCTTCGTGAGATGAACCCAAAAATGGTGGCATATCCTGATGCCAATTCTACCATGCGTATGACTTATGGACAAGTGTTGGATTACTTCCCTGCCGATGCTGTACATTATGAATATTATACAACCATGAAAGGCGTGATGCAGAAAGAAGATCCGAACAACGATGAATTTATCGTGCCGGATAAATTGAAAGAGCTCTATAAAGCAAAGGATTTCGGACAATACAGTGAGAACGGGGAAATGATTACCTGTTTCCTCACCAACAACGATATCACCGGCGGAAACTCAGGAAGCCCTGTCATCAACGGAAATGGTCAATTGATCGGTCTTGCGTTCGATGGCAATTGGGAGGCCATGAGCGGAGATATCTCTTTTGAACCTGATCTGCAGCGAACTATCAATGTAGATATCCGTTATGTTCTTTTTATTATCGATAAGTTTGCCGGTGATACCCGCATCATCAAAGAACTTACCCTGGTAAAATAATACAATATTGTGATTCGATACAAAGCCCGTCAGGATTAAACACCAAACGGACTTTGCCTTTACAGACTCTCCCTGTACAAGGTTTTATTATCAGGATCGCCGAGGATATCGTACATGTAATAGATCTGGTCCTTATAAATCCTGATTTTCTGGGGATAAGGATGAATGAGTGTAAGGATTTTATGAAGATCACCTGTGTTAAGGTCAATCCGGTAAAGCCCGGTCCCGGTACTTTTTAGAAATGTCGTATAAATTTTCGACTGGTTTTCATCAAGAAAAATATCGCCCGACCATTTTCCATCTTTTATTTCTTCAATATTGATCTTCAGCTTGTAGGAAAAATTTCCAACCGTGTCGTAAAACTCAAGCTGTTTCGCCGGTATGTCAAAGATGCAGATAAATTTGTTAATTATATAAAGCGCCGATTTCACCGGCCGGTAGAGAATTTTATGGGTAAAACTCCATTCATTGAATTTTTTTCTTGCTCTTGTCAGTTCATCCATACTCATAACCTGATCCCTTTCTATATTGCTTAATTGAGCAAGATAATCGGGTTGGCTACTGATCAGGGACCATGCATCTTCTGGGTTCCTTCTTAGCATTTTCGTCTTTTTTTCATCAATAACTTGTGTCAATTCATGTCTTCTTTTACTGATCCTGTCGATTCCATAATACTGGACACCCTGGCCAAGATTGAACATTTTTTTAAAGAAAAGCACCTGGTCTGTTGATGCCACACAGTTGGAAAGCACATCGTTGAATTTGGTCATTCCCACGGTATGGATCATCAGGAGAACCTTGTCATTCCTGTATACTTGATATACTGAATCCGTTCCGACAACATGAAGATAACCGATGCAATCCTTGAGCAGGGAAGCGGGAGTGAAGGACAGGATGCCGGATCGCGCTATCGTATCCCCTTCCAGGTTCCTGCAAATCAATTCTTCCTTTGAAACACGATTCCTGTATACAAGCAAATAAATAAACCCACTGTCGATCTCATAATCTCTCAAGGTGAAATGCTCATTCTTGAAAAAGGGTTCAATCTTGTTTGCCCTGATCTCCATTTCTTTCAGTTCACGGATTTCTGTTTCCATGTATATTGTCATTGAATTTGAAGTTCCGTCGAGAAGTATTCGTTTCGTTTTAAATCCCATATGACTTACAATCATAAATATGGGAATCGTATCAATGTAAAAGGAAAAAGCACCTTTCTGATCTGTGACAGATCCCAGTTTCGACCCTACAAAGGAAATATTGACATTAGCAAGCGGTTCCCTGCTGTCGGACATAAAAACTTTGCCGTAAAAAAACCGATAATGTATCTGGCCTTCAGCGAGGTTCCTGGATAAAATTAATGCAAGAAGAACAACCACTAAAAGCAGGAACGGTTTCAGAAGATGCCTCATGATCATCCGGTAAAAAAAATTGATCTCTTTTTTTTCTCTCAAAGTTAACAAAAAGAGTTTGGTAAGTAAGAAAAATACTGGATATTTTTCCGGTTTTATCGGGTAAACCCGGCATTCAGTAGATTATCTGACAAAGGCACTTTACTTTGGCTTTATTTAGCAGTATCTTCGTGATGTTGTTTCAAACAGACGTAAGAGAACTGACATTAATAATGAAGAGAAAAATTAAAATCCTGATCCATGTCATCTACTGGTTTTATATGATCAATCAGTTTTTATATCCATGGTATATTAATAAAACGGAAAGTTATTTCTGGACAGATACTACGTTGAATCTTGGTTTAAGCTTCATCAATTTTTATGCTTTTTATTTTATTCTTCCCTTCCTGATAAAGAACAGGAATATTTTCCTGAGTATCTTTACTGGAGCGTTCCTTTTGTTCATCATTGCAGTAGCCCGGTATTATATCGAGGTACTTTTCTGGAAAGATATTATCCATCTTCCGGCAAAGGAAATGACAAACCTCCACGAATGGTTCTATGCGGGGTTGCGGCTTTCCATTATTTCCGGAGCCTATGCCATCCTGATAAAATTCGCGATCGATTGGTTTGATACCCAGAAACTGAAAGCAGAGATGGTGAATCAAACCCAGACGAGCGAGTTGGCATTATTGCGTTCGCAGGTTAATCCTCATTTTCTCTTTAATACCCTGAATAACATTTATTCACTGGTTTGTAAAAAATCGCCCGATGCCCCTGAAGCCATCATGAAATTATCTTCCATCATGCGATACATGCTCTATGATGCCAATACCGACATCGTATTGCTGGAAAAAGAGATCGAATACCTCGAGAGTTTTATTGAACTCCAGAAATTGCGCATTCGGGATACGGATTTTGTGGAACTTCGCATCGAAGGAGAGGTGAGTAATAAAACCATCGCCCCCATGCTGCTGATCCCTTTTGTTGAAAATGCATTCAAGCATGGGAGTAAAACAGGGCCATCGCCGGGGATCCGGATCCACCTGGTTTCTACACCGCATCAGCTGCTCTTTGAGATCACAAACCATCTGAAAAAAAACTTCCTTGGATCGAAAGACAACAGCGGGGGTATCGGGTTACAAAATATTAAAAGACGGCTGGAAATTCTCTATCCCGGGAAATATGTTCTTGAAACAACACAAGAAAATGATCTTTACCTGGTTAAACTATTAATACAAACATAATGAAGATAAATTGCATCGCGATCGACGATGAACCGCTGGCGCTGGATATCATCCGTGATTACTGTTCAAGGGTCCCCTTTCTGAACCTGGTGAAAACCTTCGAAAATGCATTGGATTCGATTGAATATATCCGGGATCATCCCCTTGATCTCCTTTTTCTTGATATTCAGATGGAGGAACTCTCAGGAATCCAACTGCTGAATGCATTGCACCACCGGCCTTACGTGATCTTTACCACTGCTTATGATTCCTATGCGCTGCAGGGGTTTGAACTGGATGTGATGGACTACCTGTTAAAACCCATCTCTTTCGCACGGTTTGTAAAAGGAGTCAACAAGGTATATGAGAAGGTTCAGACCGACCAGAAAGCCAACAGTTCTTCTGAATCCGGTCTGGCCATCACCCCAGGAGATCTTTTCTTTTTTGTAAAAACGGAAACACGGATCGAAAAGATCCGCTATGCCGATGTGCTTTTTATTGAAGGAATGGGTGATTACTGGCGCATCATTACCACTTCGAAAAAAATCATGAGTCTCCTGAACTATAAAAAACTGGAGGAAATCCTTCCCCAGAATCAATTTGTCAGGGTACATAAATCATTTATCATTGCCCTCGATAAAATCGACAGCGTGGAGCGGAACCGTATCAAAATCGGCGACCGGCTGATCCCAATCAGTGAAACCTACAGGAAAACTTTTTTCGACCGGATTGAAAAGAAATCATAGTAAAGCAGGTAATTATTGAATTCCTTATTCGGTTGTACCTACCCGGCCACCTCAGAATAAAAATTATCTATTCACACCTATCCCATGTGAAGGGATCTTTAATTTACAAGCACAAAATCCATCTGTTTCCTTGGCAGGTCAACTTTTTTAACCTTTATCCTGACTTTCCCCCCGAGTTTGTATTGTTGTCCTTTACGTGAACCGATCACCTGGTAATTTTCTTCATCCAGGTAATAAAAATCATCGTACATGTCTCTCAGACGGATCATTCCTTCGCACTTGGTTTCTACAATCTCCACAAAGATCCCCCATTTGCTCACCCCGGAGATCAATCCGTCGAAGATCTGGCCTACTTTATCTACCATGAATTCTGCTTGTTTATATTTTATCGACATGCGTTCGGCGCTTTCGGCTTTTTTTTCCATTTCAGATGAATGTTCACACTTACTTTCATATTCTTCCCGGTTGGCAGATTTTCTTTTTGAAAGATATTCCTGCAGCAACCGGTGAACCATGAGGTCGGGATAACGGCGGATCGGAGATGTAAAATGGGTATAATACGGAAAGGAAAGTCCGTAATGCCCGATGTTGGTAGTTGTATAGAATGCCTTTGCCATGGTCCGGACTGCGATGGTTTCCACCATGTTTTCTTCACCCTTTCCTTTGATCTGTTCAAAGAGGCGGTTGAACGACTCCGCAAGGCTCTTACGGTTCGTGAAATTGATCTTATAACCTAATTTGGCGATAAATTGTGTAAAATTTTCCAGTTTCTCGGGTATAGGGCTGTCGTGAACCCGGTAAACAAACGTTTTTGGATCTGAATTTCCTTTTTTCTTTCCCACCCATTCGGCTACTTTGCGATTGGCAAGAAGCATGAAATCTTCAATCAGTTTATTTGCGTCTTTCATTTCCCGGAGGTAAATTTCTACCGGTTTCCCTTTCTCATCAAGTTTAAACCTGACTTCCTGCGTCTCAAAATTGAACGATCCTTTACGGAAACGCTCTTCTCTTAGTTTCGTGGCAAGTTTGTTGAATACCCGGATCTCTTCTGCATAATCTCCCTCCACTGATTCAATGATCTCCTGCACCTCATCGTAACTGAACCTCCGGTTGGAATGGATGACTGTTTTCCCGAACCACTCACTGAGAATCCCTGCATTTTCATTCATTTCGAAAACGACCGAAAAACAAAGGCGGTCTTTGTTGGGTTGTAAAGAACACAGCTGGTTGGATAACCGTTCAGGAAGCATTGGGATCACACGGTCGACTAAATAGATGGAGGTCCCGCGTACGTAAGCTTCCTTATCAATGGCCGTTCCGGGATTGACATAATAGGAGACGTCGGCAATGTGAACCCCAACTTCCCAGTTACCGTTTTGCAGTTTTTTAAGCGAAATGGCATCGTCAAAGTCCTTGGCATCGACCGGGTCGATGGTGATGGTAAAAACATCCCGGAAATCCTTTCTGTTGTGGATCTCTTCCTGGGGAATACCAACCGGAAACTGTTCAGCTTCCTTTTCAGCTGCCGGAGAAAAAAACAGTGGAAATTCAAATTCGGCCAGGATCGAATCCATTTCCACATCATTGTTTCCCGGCATTCCCAATACATGCTTGATCTCTCCAAAGGGGTTTTCAGATTGAGGGGGCCATTCCATTATCTCTGCAACAACTTTCTGTCCGTTTTTTGCTCCGTTCAGGTGAGTTAACGGGATAAAAATATGTACTGGCATGGAAGGATTATCGGGGATAAGAAAAGCGAAGTTCCTTGATACTTCTAAAGTTCCAACGAACTGTTTTTTATTTCTTTTCAGGATCTCGACGACTTGTCCTTCTGTTTTTTTCCCTTTTCTTTTTGGGAACAACAACACCTTGACCTTATCGCCATGAAGCGAATGTGCAGTACTGGAAGGGGAAATGAAAACATCTTCTTCACTTTTATCATCCAGGATTACATAAGCCTTTCCGGTTTGTTTCATATCGATAGTGCCGGTCACATACGCGCTTCCTTTGGGGGGAAACTTTTCGCTTTTTTTATTTATCTGGTATGTACCCTGTTTGCTCTCCTCCAGCTTCCCGGTTTCGGTAAGTTGCTCAATAATGCCCCTGATCAGTTCTTTACTTGCATTATCACTCACTCCCAGCCGGNNCTGGTTTTCATTATACCTGATGCCATTCATCAGAAAATAAAAAAAGAAGCCTACCGTTAGGTCAGCCTCTTTTTTATTCGCCTGTCGCAAGACCAGGAAGAAGAATTATCAGGATGTGAAATCAGGAGGGAAATTTGATAACAATTTGTTATCTTTGGCGGCGGAATTTTTGGATTTAATATAGCTACATATTTTATTCCATCACGATCCCTTCTTCACCCTGGTCTTTTTCAGGTTATCTTTCGTTTCTTTTTTTCGTTTTTATTGGTTAATACTTATTTTATCTGTATTTCTTTTAAGATGATCTGATTACAAATTGTCATTCATCCAGACTGAAATCATGGTTGGGGAGGTTGCTTCTGCAGAAACGCCCCAGGGGGAACCATCGATTGGTACTGTAATGGTTTGATTTGCGGATATTACGAATGGCCCGAGGACAATAGAATTGTCAAGCCGGTAAATATAAACTACAATGGAGGATCCACCTATTATAATAGGACCATTTGTTGCTGGTGACCCGTCATTGGAAACAGTTATATGCCGTTTTCCATCGATTGGACCATTGCTGTTGAGACTCGAATTGTCTTCCTGGAAATAGGCTTTATCTGTTACAAGAATATTGTAAGAAGGAATCGGGTTGCCTGCTTTAGCAAAAACTACGGTAACAATCAGAATCGAGATTGTAAGAAAGAGAATCTTTTTCATTTTATGTTATATTTATAATGTTTTGTTCATTGAATGAATCAAAGTGTAAAATTACATTGGTAATTTTGTCTGCGCAATAGCGGAAACCCGTAAAATGAAATAGCGGAAACCCACTATTGTTTTCGGCAAAAAAAAAGTCAACCTATTGATTATTAATCAAAATAACTTTTTTTTGGCGGCCGAATCGGCCGCCATGAAAAATTTATTTTCGACGGATTTTTGATAATGTGAATGAAAAGCATGATTTTTTTTGTTAAAAACTAACCGGTTTTTGTTAATAACTGGGTTGCATAAACTACAGAATTAAGGAAAAGATGAAAAAAGGGGGGTCAGATAATTCCCCTTTCAAAGAGGATTTTCACGAGTTCCGTATTATTTCGGGCGCTACATTTTTCCCGTATGATTTTTATTGTTTTCTCAACCGTTGAGAGACTAAGGTTTTTTTTCTCGGCGATTTCCTGCTGGGCCAGGCCATTCGCCAAAAAAATAACATATTCTTTCTGGTTCGGCGTCAGGATGAACCTGGGGTCGGCAAACCCTGCGCGAAAGGCCTGTTCCCGTTCCGGTTCTATCATCCCTGTAAATACAGTCATCCCCTGGAAAACTTTTTCAAGCGTCTGGCGGATCTCATTTCTTTCTGAACTCTTCAATAGATACGCTATGGCGCCTGCTTCAAACATTTTCCGTTGCCATAGGGTTGAATCTTCAGAAGTAAAAATTACAATGGGTTTCCCGGGAAAATGTTCTTTGATTTTTTTCATATTCTGTAATGGATGGGATCCCGGGATCCACAGATCCAGAAGAAAAATATCAAATAATGACGGATCGGCTGCCGTGATAGCTTCATCAACATTGCTGGCGCTACCGATTATCTCAATTCCGTCCCGGACAGGACGGAATATGCTTCGTAATCCTGTAATGATAATCGGATGGTCTTCGATAGTGAATACCCTGATCATGAATCATTGATAGTTATACCGTTTTTTTTTACCCTGAACTAATGGAAATTTTATTTCCCACGAGGCTCCATCCCCGGGAGACGATTTCACTTTCGCAGAACCGTTCAATAATTTAGCCCGTTCAAAGATATTCATTATCCCCATTCCTTTCTTTTCAATCAGGCTTGAATCAAATCCGGGTCCATTGTCATTATAGTGTAGGATCAATTCATTAGCGGTTTTTTGAAATGTGATGCTTATATAACTTTCCCTTGCATATTTTCCGGCATTTGTGAGCAATTCCTGAACGATCCGGTATGCATGAAGAACTAATTCTTCATTAAGAACAAGAGGTTCTTCTGGCATTTCAAGATGAATCTGTAAACCAACCACCTTCCTGATATCTTCACATTGCCCGAGAATCAGTTCCTCAAATGTAAAATTATCCAGCATGGCTTTGTTCATCCGGTGAGAGATCATGCGTATGCTTTTTCCAAGGTTTTTAATTTTACCCTGAATTTCGTCTTTTATTTTGGTATCTGGCAAATCCAGGTTTTCAATCTCCCCGGTAATACCCAGTACTAATTGCCCGGTGATATCATGCAACTCTCTCGCCGTTCTTGCTTTTTCATTTTCTTCCATTTCAATGATCCGTTTGGCCGACTGGATCTGCTGTCGCTGGAGCTTCACCCGGTTTCGCTGCTGCAACCAAAGAATGATGAAAACAAACCCGATGATCATAAAAATGGTGATCGTCAGCCCTAACCGTGTCTTCTGTAACCGGTTTTGCTGCACCATAATTTCTCTTTGATTGTCATGAATGGTCAACTCTTTGCTTTTCAGATCCAGTAACACACCCAGTAACCTCACCTGTTCAGAGGCCTGGGCCTTATCCGCTGTTATTCTTTTTTCCATTGCTGTTTTCTGCCATTTCGCGGCTTTTTTAAAATCTCCTTTACGTACAAGTACATCTGCATAGGTGTCGTACAATGTAGCCATCCAGTCATCGTTTTTCTCTTTCTGGGCAAGCGGGATGGCATGATCCACCAGGCATGTTTCTGCTGACTTTATATCCCCCTTTTCAAGATAACTGTACACCATATTATTGTATGCCGTCATTTCAACTTCCGCCAGGTTGTTATTCCGGGTTATATTTAATGCTTCCCTGAAATAGAAGAGGGCTGTATCCGGGTTTGTTGCACATAATCCCATATTGATATAGATTCTCGCTAATCCTTCTTCATTTCCTTTGTTTTTTACCAAGTAACGGATGGCTTCTTTTTCGAGTTTTAACTCCTTGGCAGGATCCTTTTCAAATTGGGCAAGATTTCCAAGTGAAAGACCGATCTGTCCGGGGATCGAGTACCTGACCGCAATTTTATTTGCCGAATCATACATTTTCAGTGCATTATCCCCGTTTTGAATGTAGATGTTGATATTTCCAAGTGTATTATAGGCACGCGACATAGTGGTGTAATCTTTCTGGGAATCCGCAAACTTTATACAGGAGTCCAACAAGACAATCGCCATTTTGAAATCTTTTGCTATATAATAGATTGTAGCACAGTTGAGAAGGAGAAAGGGTTTCGAAGCATCAATCCTGGCGCTGTCTGCCAGTTTCAATGCTTTGTTGAAATAAATGTAACTCGAATCTTTATCCTTCCTATAAAAGGCCTGTCCCATCAATGAATAACCATGAATAAGATCTTCTGATGTTCCTAATCTGCGTGCATAGTTTAATGCTTTTTGTGCATTCTTTAAGCAAAGAATTGGATTGCTGGATACCATGGCCTTTACAAGTGAATCCATTTTTTTAATGGAATCCTTAAGAGAATTCAGTTTGGAGGGATCAATTGGAACCGGATGTGAGAAAGAACCTAACGGGGATAATTCCATAAGCAATCCCAGCGACAACCCGAGAATTATCGAATTTAAGTACTTCATTTAATCATTTCCTACCGCTCAGCTAACAAAGATACAAAAACAAAAAGTACAATCCATTATATTTTAAATTATTCCTTTTCGGGATTTTTGTTTTTAAATTCATAGACAATAAAATGGTATTAACCCCAGGGCAAGCCCTGGACCCAAATTCCGCTGCAGCGGGGAATTTAACCTAAAAGGGATTAAAGGGTTATTCTTGCTGTGAATCTAATACAGATAACGCCCCAAGTAATGATTTTGTATATTCCTTTTCCGGAAATGAATAAATTTTATCCGC
>PLMO01000035.1:16012-38906 GCA_003142515.1 Bacteroidales bacterium | reverse complement strand
TAACGCCTGCATAATCTCATTGCGATTATTTTTTGACATGGATGGACATTTAAAATATCCACTGAATATAGATGAATAAACGATAGCCGGTCTCTCACCATATCAAAAACCAAATATAAGTAAAATCTTTAAAGTCAAGGTTGTGAAGGCAATATTCTTTACGGAAAGAATTATTAATTAGGAATTAGTAATCGGAGAAATGAGTAATGAGTAATTACGTAATTTAAATAATTACATAATTACTCATTACTCATTGAATCTTTCTGGGTGGAAGATGGGGCTCGAACCCACGACCTTCAGATCCACAATCTGACGCTCTAACCAACTGAGCTACGACCACCATGTTTACTGAGCGGCAAAAATACAAATCTTTTACATTATTTCATAAAAGGGTTTAAAAACACCAGAGCGGTGAAGTAGTGAAAACCCTATACCCACACATCCAGCATCCAGCATCAATTTCAACTAATACCTAATACCCAATACCCAATACCTGATTTTTTTCCGACATTTGTAAAAAATACTACAGGATGGTGTTCTTCAGAAAAACCCACTATGAGTCGTCTGAAAGCTTGTCGGTCTTAGCCTGGAAGAAATTCAGGAAAAACAGGATAGGCTTCGGGTCACTGATCTTTATCGGGATCACCGTGTTGATCGCTTTGCTGGGCTACCTGATCTCGCCGGATCCGACCCCTTTTGCCAATGACCAGTACCTGGAACTCGGGTTAAAGAAGCCCGGAACCTCGGTAACTTTCCTTCCCATTAAAATGAATGAAGAACCGGTACGCCACAACATTTTTTATAGGATGCTGTTTGGCCAGAAAAGCAGTTTTACCAACATCCCGTTATCTTCCTGGAGAACCGAAGGAAACCATATCGTTATCCGGGAATATTCAGATCCCCCGACATCAGATGCCGTGGAAAAATCATTTCCTTCCAACCAGGTCGGCAAGCCCTATTCACGGACCTTCTGGCTGGGTACCGACCGTTTCGGCAGGGATTATTTCAGTATGCTCATTATCGGCACCCGGGTAAGCCTGTCGGTAGGATTTATCTCTGTATTTATATCCCTCCTGATCGGCATCTTAATTGGCGCCCTGGGTGGATATTTCCGCGGGTGGATCGACAATGTAGTCGTCTGGATCATCAATGTGGTTTGGTCTATCCCTACACTTTTACTGGTGATTGCGATCACATTTGCATTAGGCAAAGGATTCTGGCAGGTTTTTGTGGCGGTCGGGCTGACGATGTGGGTGGAAGTGACCCGCGTGGTACGTGGACAGATCCTGAGCATCCGTGAGAAAGAATTTATAGAAGCGGGAAGGGCACTCGGATTTTCCAATTTCCGGATCATCTTTCACCACATCCTTCCCAACATAATGGGAGTTGTGATCGTGATTTCCGCTGCCAATTTTGCCTCCGCGATTCTGCTTGAAGCGGGATTGAGTTTTCTCGGCATAGGAGTGCAACCCCCCATGCCTTCCTGGGGTTCCATGATCAAGGAAAATTATGGTTATATCATCTTGAATTCAGCCCATCTTGCCATCCTTCCCGGATTGGCGATCATGCTGATGGTTTTGGCTTTTATGCTGGTGGGCAATGCCCTGAGGGATGCGTTGGATGTGAAAACCTCAACGGTAGGATGATTTGATCCGGTAATCAATTTCACTGCAACCTTTTTGCTTGCCTTTCGGGCAGTCTCCTTTATCAATAAAAAAATGCAGGGCAACATACAGGTCGAGTCCCGTAAAGTTACTTATGCGGAAAAACTGTCCGAGCTTTTCCGTGCCGATCGTCAGATAGTAATACCGCAAGGAAAGGCCGATCCTCAGCTTGTTCCAATCGTAAAAAGATACCGGTAGGTTAGCCTCGAAACCACGGCTCTCGTATCGGGGCGTGATGGCAATTTCGGAAGGTCTGGAAACAGAAGCAGAACTCAGGTCAAAGCCATAAATCAGCGAGGCATTCACATACCAGTTCCTTGAATAATGGTAATCAAACTGGATAGAAAGGGCGGACGGCAGCCACATATAAAAACTATTTCCCCGGTAAGAAGCCTTGTTATCACCATAAAATTTGTAGCTTACTGTGTCCATTAACTGATGAATGGAACTATAATGGAACATATTCACATTATCCCAGTAAGAACTTTTGTTATCAAATGAATATTTCTCTGCATGGGTATTGAACTGGATAGCGCCGATATCGATCAGGGCCACTCCCAGGCGGTACAGGTAATCATTGTATTGCTGGGAACACAAGGTTGTGAAATCATCTTCTGAATAAATTCCTGATAACCGGGTGTAAGTAATACCGATGTCGCCACTGAATCCATGGCCTGTGATTAGTTTATCATTCCATCCTCCATTCTTATCATAGTCGACCGGAAGGGAATACCCAATCTGCCCGTTAAAATTATGAACGCTGATTGTACTGTCGTTAGGGACTATATAATCCGCTTTGTTCCCTTTCACATAAAACCCTGAATAACCGAATAATCTCCGGATAGTAATCCCGGCAGTTATTTTTTCAAGATTCCTGGCATGGAAAGTATAGGCATAACTGATCCCGACTTCCGCCCAGGTCAGTTCTCCGGCTTTAAATGGATGGTTATCCTTGTAGTTGATGTTTTGTTGAGGAACATAATTCAACCCCAGGTACGCGAAGTTAGCAATCTCGTAAGGGAGATTTTTAATAGAAATAACCGACCTGACCCCGGTACTTATTGCAAAAGCTTGATTTCCATAAATCAGCATCGCACCCGGACCATTGATCCGAAGCTGTATCGAAAGATCCCGAACATTCTTATTGTTATAGATATAAAAGTTCCGCAATTCATTTCCGTATTGTTCCATGTGGGAAGGTAATTTAACTCCTGATTTGAAAAAGTTGGTGAGCCGGTATTCATTTTTGTCCATGTACAAAAAGTTGTTTTGCACAAAAACATCCAATGCCAGCAGGTTGATATCGAGATAGGCTTTTGAGCCAGCCATGGAACTTGGATTCAGTTGAATGCCATTAACTCCGGAATAGTTTCCGAGCGTAGTCCCGAACATTTCCTGGCTATAGATAGGATCTCCTGTCAGGGAACCCACAAGGATAAAAAACCAAAAGCCAACCCGGAAACATTTCATACTACTCGTACTTTGTAAATGCAATTTACTTGTTTATCAGTTTATTCCGATGTATCAGGAACTCAAATTGTCAACATCTCTTTGTTGATATTTCCAATATATAGACCATTCTTCATCGGGAAAGTTGTTCAAAGTCCACTATGATAATCTGGTGAATGACCGTTGTTTCTACAAATTCAGAGCGATGGCCTGGGAAATTTGTGATGTAATTTACAATGTAAAGAAAGGATAGATCAGGAATTCAAATTGTTATTGTATGGATGTATCTAAATAACTGTTCAGAGATCATTTTATTTTACAAAAACTTGAAGTAGAGGGAAGAAAAACATATTTACGATTAGACGATTTACGATTCCGGAATGATAGTTTGAAAAAATTCTTCCTGGATTAGGTAAAAAGTCAACCTTTTATTTAAAACCGCAGAGACNNATTAGGAATCCTAGTTTCTTATTTGTTAGCTTCAAATAGGATATGATTTGAGCTTCATAAATGGATTCAAGAAGACCTAGTCCCATAATTTTATGCACAGTAATACAAGCGTCGAGAATTATTCCTGAAGTTTTATAATATTCCATTCCCTTTTTTTTACATTAATCGGTTAATAACAAAAAAGTAATACAATTATTAATAATTTCTTTGCGTCTCTGCGCCTCTGCGGTAAAATTCTCAATTGATCCAGCACCTCAAAAATAGATATAGCCCGGTCATGGCTGAAATCGTGCGAAAGATGAAAAAAAGTGTATCTTTGCAGTCCTGTTTTTTAAGGCAGGAAGTCGGGCGGATGTGGCGTAATTGGTAGCCGCGCAAGACTTAGGATCTTGTGCCGTAAGGCGTGGGGGTTCGAGTCCCTTCATCCGCACCCATTATTATCACGTACTAACAACAACAAATTTCATTCATGAATATTACGCGAGAGAACACAGGAGACCTGACTGTAACCGTTAGGATTGAGATTCTGAAACAGGACTATGAAGAGAAAGTAATCAAGCAATTGAAGGATTTTCAGCACAAAGCAAATATCCCGGGATTCCGCCCGGGGAAAGTTCCCGTCGGATTAGTCCGTAAAATGTATGGTAAGGCCATCGTGGCCGATGAGGTGAACAAGATCATCTCCGATTCGCTGGCACATTACATCCGGGATGAAAAGCTGGAGGTTCTTGGGAATCCGCTCCCCAACGGAGAAAAGAACCATGATTATACATTCGAAGCAGAACAGGATTTTGAGTTTTACTTTGATATGGGGATGGCACCTGAGATTGTGTTGAACCTTTCAGCACTTCCTCCAATCAGCCGTTATGTGATCAATGTTGATGATACAATGCTGGATAGTTATATTACCGACATGCGCAAGCGTTATGGTAACAACATCCACCCTGAAACGGCAGGGGAGGAGAATACGATCTCCGGTGAAACAGGGAATGATATCAATCCTATCGATCCTGCCAATCCCGATGCTGAATTTTACGAAAAAGTTTATCCTGGTAAGGAGATCACTACGGAAGAACAATTCCGTGAACAGGTTAAAAAAGATGCTTCTGCAGGCTTTGCCGGTGAAACGGATAAGCAATTATACCACCACGTGACAGATACCTTGCTTCAGGAGATCCCGATCCAACTGCCGGATCTTTTTCTAAAACGGTGGTTGACCGAACACAAAGAAAGTACACTCACCCCAGAGGCGGTCGAACAAGAATACGATTCTTTTACCGAATCGATGAAATGGCAACTGATCGAAAATAAACTGATCCGTGAGTTCAACATCAAGGTGGAGGATGCCGAAATCAGGAATTACATAAAAAATTATTTCCTTCGCCAGATCCCTATGAATACTGAAGACCCTGAAGCCGAAAAACGGTTCGACTCCCTCGTCGATACAGTCATGAAGAATAAAGAACAGGTTCAGAAGATCAACGATGAACTTTATACCGGCAAACTACTCGATGTGTTTAAAACAAACCTCACATTTGAAGAAAAAGAGATCTCTTACGAGGAATTTATTACCTTAGCTTCAGCAAAACACGATCATGATCATAAGCATCATGATGATCACGAACACGACCATGATCACGAAGACGAGCAGGATTATAAACATGAACATTAAAAATCAACGCCATGGACGAATTCTCAAAATTTGCAATTCAGCACAAGGGTATTAACAGCCTGACCCTGGAGAAATACAAATCAATTTCATCCAACTACATTTCACCGACCATCATTGAAGAGCGTCAGTTGAATATCGCGACGATGGATGTGTTTTCCCGGCTTATGATGGACCGGATCATCTTTCTCGGCGTACCGATCGACGATTACGTAGCCAATATCATCCAGGCCCAGCTGCTTTTCCTGGAATCCGTCGATTCGAAGAAAGATATTCAGATCTATCTTAATACACCCGGAGGTTCGGTTTACGCCGGGCTCGGGATTTACGATACCATGCAATACATCAATCCTGAGGTAGCCACCATCTGCACAGGCATGGCCGCCTCCATGGGCGCCATACTGCTGTGTGCAGGTTACAAGGGAAAACGCACGGCTTTGCCGCATTCCCGGATCCTTATCCATCAGCCCATGGGAAATGCAGAAGGACAGGCCTCCGACATCGAGATCACGGCAAGAGAGATCCAGAAACTCAAGAAAGAACTTTATGAGATCATCGCCAAACATTCCGGTCAACCTTACAAGAAAATCCTGAAAGATGCCGACCGGGATTACTGGATGACTTCGGAGGAAGCCAAAACATACGGTATGATCGATGAGATCCTGATCAAGAGTAAGGCCATTTAATTTTACTGAGATGACAAAAACCGGGGAACGTTGTTCGTTTTGTGGGCGTGAGAAAAGGGATACCAACATCCTGATCGCAGGACTTAATGCCCATATCTGTGATTACTGTGTCATTCAGGCGCAGCAGATCATGGAAGAAGAACTCTCAACAAAGGGACAAAAACAGATGCCCGATTACACCCTTTTGAAACCGGTGGAGATAAAGAAGCATCTTGACCAGTATGTGATCGGCCAGGAGGAAGCCAAGAAGTTGCTGGCGGTGGCTGTTTATAACCACTACAAGCGGATCTTCCATGTGAAGAAAGCCAAGGAGGATGATGTGGAGATCGAAAAATCCAATGTTATCCTTGTCGGAGAGACCGGTACCGGGAAGACACTCCTGGCACGTACTATTGCCCGTATGCTGAATGTTCCCTTCTGTATTGCCGATGCTACTGTTCTTACCGAAGCCGGTTATGTAGGGGAAGATGTGGAGAGTATCCTGTCCCGTTTGCTCCAGGTAGCTGATTACAATGTTGCTGCAGCAGAGCGGGGTATCGTTTTCATTGATGAGATCGATAAGATTGCACGGAAGAGCGACAATCCTTCCATCACCCGGGATGTTTCCGGCGAAGGTGTTCAGCAGGCATTGTTGAAGCTGCTGGAAGGCACGGTGGTGAATGTTCCGCCCCAGGGCGGGCGAAAACACCCGGAGCAGAAAATGATCCAGGTGAACACCACGAACATCCTGTTCATTACAGGAGGTGCATTCGATGGGATCGAAAAGAAGATCGGCGCCCGGTTGCAGACCAACCTGATTGGTTACACGTCAAACCGTGAACGCGACCAGATCGACAGGGACAACCTGATGCAATATGTTTCTTCGGTTGACCTGAAAAGCTTTGGATTGATCCCCGAACTGGTCGGCAGATTACCCATTGTTACACACCTGCATGCATTGGATCGCGAGACCTTACGCAGGATCCTTACCGAACCGAAAAATTCGTTGACGCGTCAATATATCAAATTATTTGAGATGGACGGGATCAAGCTGAGTTTCGAAGAGGATGCCCTGGATTTTATTGTCGATAAATCGGTTGAATTCAAACTTGGGGCACGTGGGTTGAGGTCCATTATGGAAGCTGTAATGACGGATGCCATGTATGACCTTCCTTCGAAGAACACTGTCAAATCACTGAAACTTACCTTGCAGTTCGTTAAGGAAAAATTCTGCCGGATGAATGTTGCCCGGTTAAAAGTTGCCTGACAATAAGCGGCTTCAGCATTCGTTCTAATAACGGTATCATTGTATTTCAAGCCTGATGAGAAAGTTGATGGTTCTCTTTTTCCTTTCATTCGGTATGGTGCCGAACCTTCTCGCTCAGGACACGATCAGACACATGGTAGTTCCCGGGAAGATCATTGAAGGAGATACGGTACCCTATGTCGACCTGAAAACTGTGGTCGTTTTTCCACAGATGGATATAAAGGCCTGGTCGGAATTGGTAGGATATGAAATGCTTGTGATCAATATCAAGAAGGTGTATCCTTATGCCAAGCTTGCAGCCGTTAAACTAACAGAATACAAGCATACACTTGATAGTATCCCGACCGAAAGGGGAAGGAGGAAATTTCTGAAAGTTGCCGAGAAAGACCTGGAAGCCCGGTTTGGCGATGAGATCAAGGATCTTAACTTTACACAGGGAAAGTTGCTGATAAAACTGATTTACCGCCAGACAGGAAATTCTACTTTTGAGATCGTGAAAGAACTGAGGGGAAGTTTTAACGCCTTTGTTTACCAGACCGTTGCCCGGATTTTCGGATATGACCTCCGGTCGCAATACGATCCGGAAGGCAATGACAAGGCCATTGAGCATATTGTCCGGATGATTGATGATGGATCCCTGCAATGATCTATCCAAATGAAAAAGTAATTTTGCAGAAAAATACCTGTTATTGAATGAAGTTATCAATTGTCATCGTAAATTATAACGTCAGGTATTTCCTTGAACAATGTCTCCATTCCACGTTGAAAGCCTGTGAGGGAATGGAAACCGAGATCTTTGTTGTAGATAATAATTCGGTGGATGGTTCGGTGAAGATGGTCAGGGATAAATTCCCGGAAGTCCAGCTGATCGAAAATAAGGACAACAAGGGATTTTCAAAAGCTAATAACCAGGCATTGCGCAAAGCAAGAGGGCAATACCTTCTTCTCCTGAACCCGGATACACTTGTGGAAGATGACACCTTGCGCAAATCCATTCAATTCATGGATGAGCATCCTGATGCCGGTGGACTTGGCGTGAAGATGCTGGATGGCAAGGGGAAATTCCTGCCGGAATCAAAACGAGGGTTGCCGACTCCTGCGGTCGCATTTTATAAGGTATTCGGACTTTCGGCACTCTTTCCCAGGTCGAAGGTCTTTGGAAGATATCATCTCGGTTTCCTCGATAAAGATAAAATTCATTCGGTCGACATCCTCGCGGGCGCCTTTATGCTGCTCCGGAAAGAGGTCATTGACAAGATCGGGTACATGGATGAGACCTTTTTTATGTATGGCGAAGACATTGACCTGAGTTACCGCATCACCCAGGCAGGATATAAAAATTATTATTATCCCGAGGCGAGGATCATTCATTACAAAGGGGAGAGTACAAAAAAAAACAGCCTGAATTATGTATTTATGTTTTACAATGCGATGATCATCTTCGCAAAAAAACATTATTCCCAGAAAAATGCCCGCAGTTTCTCTTTCATGATCAATTTCGCCATCTATTTTCGTGCATTTGTTTCTATCCTGATCCGGTTTTTTACCAAGGTATCACTTCCGCTGGCTGATACCTTCTTCCTTTATTCCGGGATTTATTTTATTAAAAATTATTGGGAAAGGGCCATTATATTCCCTCAGGGAGGCCATTACCCGCCGGAGTTTCTTTGGATCGCCTTGCCTGTATATGTCATCATCTGGTTATTGTGTGTTTACCTCAGTGGCGGGTATGACAAGCCGATCCGGTTGGGTAAGCTCATCCAGGGAATGCTTGCCGGCACAATCATCATCCTGGTTCTCTACAGCCTTTTACCGGAGTATTACCGGTTCTCGCGCGCACTCATCATACTGGGCGCTTTATGGGGGATGGCCATCATGCCTTTGTTGCGTGTATCGCTGCACCTTCTCAATGTAAAAAGCGCAAGGATCGGTTCGGAGAAGAATAAACGGTTCATTATCGTAGGGGAACAGGAAGAAGCTGAGCGGGTTTCCGGCCTGCTGGATAAAACATTTGTACATCCTGCATTTGTAGGGATTGTCAGTTACAAACACCACAAGCACAACGCAAACGGGTTCCTTGGTTACCTGGAACAGATCAGGGAGATCATCACAATCCATAAGATCAATGAAGTGATTTTTTGCGCCAAGGATATTCCTGCCCAGGTAATCATCGATAAGATGTCGGAACTTAAGGACCAGCAGGTGGATTACAAGATCGCACCTCCTGAAAGCTTGTCGATCATCGGAAGCAATTCCATCAACACATCGGGCGACCTTTATGTGATCGATATCAATGCCATAACAAAAATGTCGAACCGCCGCAACAAGCGCCTCCTCGATATCATCGTAAGTCTCACCCTCCTGGTCTTTTATCCCATCGACCTTTTCTTTGTCAGGAAACCGTTACGGTTATTAATTAATCTGTTGTCTGTTTTGTTTTCCAGGAAATCGCTGGTGGGTTATACCACACATAATGAACCGGATGACCAGCGCCTGCCGGAAATCCGGAAAGGGATCCTTACGCCCATCGATGCATTCATTGATAAAGATATCTCCCCTGAAGCCAGTATCAGGCTTAATATTATGTATGCCCGTGACTACAAACTCCGCAATGATCTAAAAATTATCATAAAAGGATTCCGCGAGCTGGGGAAGAAATAAATTACGATTTACGATTTTTGATTTTAGATTGAATTTTTTGATTTACGATTGAGGGAAATGTTTCTCGCTTAGTATTGCAGATTAAAGCTGATATTTCCTCAACAACTCTGTGAACCTCTGGAAATTCTCTGTGTTTTCTCTTTGTAACAAATTTTTCCGGGCTTGGCTATTACACGGAGATTCACTGAGAAGACACAGAGGTACACAGAGACTGCCTGTTTGAAGCGGTACTGGATTTTATTTATGACGATTTTTTTTGTAGAAAAGAATTACCTTATCACCGTTACTTTTCCTGATGTCTGAAAATCCCCTGCCTTAAACTTAACAATATAACTTCCTGGCGACGTTGGACATAAACGCCATTAAGAGAAAAAGAGCATAGAAGAAAAATTAATATTTGAAGGTGTCCTGTCATATGGGTTGATTTAAGAAAAAAAATCTCAAATTGATTCATTCAGATGTTAAATACGATATGTTTTTGTAAAGTTGATGTAAATATACGTCGGTTATATTTCATATGCAATAGCGGAAAACCATAAAAATTTATACGGAAAACCACTATATCTGCAGAAGATTTTATCCTATAAAATATTGGTAATCAATATTATTGTTATTCAGAGTTACGGGCAATTTGCACACCGGCGAAAAGAATTTTCGATTCCCGATTTACGATTTTCGAATGAATTTTTTGATTTTAGATTGAGGGGATGTCTCTCGCTTAGTATCGCAGATAAAAGCTGATATTTCCTCAACAACTCTGTGAACCTCTGGAAATTCTCTGTGTTTTCTCTGTGTAACAGATTTTTCCAGGCTTGGGTATTACACAGAGGTTCACTGAGAAGACACAGAGTTACACAGAAACTGTCCATTTGAAGTGGTACTGGATTTTATTTGTGACGATTATTTTGTAGTAAAGAATTACCTTACCACTGTCAATTAATATGCAATAGTGGAAACCCATAAAAATTTATACGGGAAACCGCTATTTAGGCATGAAATATTATACTTTAAACCGTTGACAATCAAAATTATTGATATTCGGGATGACGTGCAACTTACACGCCAGTAAAAAAAATTCAATTCCCGATTTAGGCATTGACAACCTGGAGCCTTAAACCTTGAACCTGGAACCTGGAACCGTTTTATCCGTAACTTTGAACCGTTTTAAATAAGAAATTCATTACCTTTGTCCTGTAAGAGGAAAAGCTGTCAGAATTATGGCAAAATTTGAGATTGTAATGCCCAAACTGGGCGAAAGCATTATTGAAGCAACCATCACAAAATGGTTGAAAAAGGAAGGAGATTCAGTTAAGGAAGATGAATCAATCCTGGAGATCGCTACCGATAAGGTGGATTCAGAGATCCCATCACCGGTTGAAGGGATCCTGGTGGAGCGTCTTTTCAAGGAAGGCGATGTGGTTGCTATAGGTACAGTGATCGCCGTGATTGACCTTGGAGGTGAAGATGTTCCTGTTGCCGAAAAAACCAAAGCCGAACCGAAACCAGCCTCTGCAGAATCAGTAAAGGAAAAACCGAAACCACTTGTTGAAAAGGTTGCTTCAGAACCCATTCCTGAAACAGTGAATGACAACATTCAACCCGGTTCCGGGCGTTTTTATTCCCCACTTATTAAAAATATTGCAAAGCAGGAAAACATTCCTCTGCAAGAGCTTGAACATATTGCCGGAACAGGAAGTGAAGGCCGTTTAACCAAGCAGGATCTTTTGAACTACCTTGCCAAACGCGGAACTGCAATCAAATCCAATACCAAATACCCAATACCTAATACCCAACACCTAATACCCAATACCGAGCATCCAGCATCAGCCAGCTTTACCGGAGAAGATCAGATCATTGAAATGGACCGAATTCGCCAGCTGATCTCCGGCCATATGGTAAGGTCGGTACAGACTTCGCCCCATGTCACTTCTTTTATTGAAGTGGATATGACAAGGATTGTTGCCTGGCGGGACCAACACAAAGATGAATTCCTGAAAATGCAGGGCATGAAGCTGACCTTCACACCGGTTTTCATAGAAGCCATTGCAAAGGCAGTCAGGGATTTTCCGCAGGTAAATGTCTCCGTTGATGGAACCAGGATACTTTTGCACAAAAACATCAATGTGGGAATGGCTGTTTCATTGCCCAACTTCAACCTCATCGTCCCGGTCATAAAAAATGCCGATCAGAAAAATCTGTTCGGGATCCTGCGCGATGTCAGTGATCTTGCAGAAAGAGCCCGGGCTTCAAAGCTGAAGCCGGATGAGATCATGGGTGGAACCATCTCGCTTACCAACTTCGGTTCATTCGGCACATTGGCCGGTACGCCCATCATCAACCAGCCACAGACTGCCATTGTTGCCGTTGGGTCGATCAAAAANNGTTTTCTACCTGGAAAACTTCGATACTAACCAGAACCTCTGAAATGAAGCTAAACTTAACCCGCCCGCTTGCTTTCTTCGACCTTGAGACTACAGGAATCAAAGTATCCACCGACCGGATAGTTGAGATCTGCATTGTTCGGGTGGCACCAGATGGCAGTACAAAAACCAAGACCTTACGGATCAACCCTGAGATGCATATTCCTGCTGAGGTGACTGCTATTCATGGCATCACCGATGAGGATGTAAAAGATGCACCCAAATTTTCGGAGGTAGCCCATGAACTGGTGCAATTCCTGGATAATTGTGACCTGGCCGGTTTTAATTCCAACCACTTTGATATTCCGCTACTGGCGGAAGAATTTTTCAGGGCAGGAATTGATTTTGACCTGAAGGGGCGACGCTTTGTCGATATCCAGAACATCTTTCACAAGATGGAACCCAGGAATCTCAGGGCTGCCTATAAATTCTATTGCGGGAAAGATCTTATAAATGCCCACAGCGCCGAAGCCGACACCATGGCTACTTACGAGGTCCTGTTGGCCCAGCTCGAACGTTACCAGGATGTGATAATCACCGACCGCAAAGGAAAAATATACAACCCGGTTGTGAATGATATCAAAGCGCTCAGCGAATTCTCGCATGCTTCACGGAATGTCGACCTGATCGGTCATATCGTCTACAATGAAAAAGATGTGGAAGTTTTTAATTTTGGCAAACACAAAGGAAAAGCAGTTGATCAGGTGTTCCGGGATGAACCTTCCTATTACGACTGGATCATGAAGAGCGAATTTCCCTTGTCGACCAAGAAAGTGGTGACCGTGATCAAATTGAGGGGATTCAACAAGGATTCTGTAAAACTCGATCTTTTTTAACGTCCTATGAAAGTATTATGCATTGGTAGGAATTACACGGAGCACATTTTGGAGCTAAACCATACTGTGCCTTCCGAACCTGTCTTCTTCATGAAACCGGATACTTCCATCCTCACGAGGAACCGGCCTTTTTTTCTACCGGATTACGGTTCAGCTATCCATTATGAAGTTGAACTGGTGCTTCACATCTGCAAAGTGGGAAAGAACGTTCAGAAGCGATTTGCCTCCTCTTATTTTGATTCCGTCGGCATCGGGTTGGATTTCACCGCCCGCGATATTCAAACGAAATGCAAGGAAAAAGGGCTTCCCTGGCTTGTTGCCAAAGGATTCGACAATGCCGCTCCCCTCGGAAAATTCATCGAAAAATCAGGGTTACCGGATGTTCACGCTATCCATTTTCATCTTGAAAAGAACGGCATCACCGTTCAGAAAGCAAGTTCCTCAGAAATGATTTTTACTTTCGAAGACATCATCTCTTACCTGTCAAAATACATTACCCTGAAAACCGGCGATCTGATCTTCACCGGAACTCCTTCCGGGGTTGGCCCGGTGAAAATCGGCGATCGGCTCGAGGCATTCGTTGAAGGAGAGAAGCTTCTGGGATGTTCCGTAAAGTGATTTTTAATTATGAATTATGAGTTTGAATTATGATCCACCTCATACCTCATACCTAATACCCAATACCTAATACCTTTTTTTACTAATTTTACCCTTCCAATCTGAACTAAATGGTGCTTGACTCGAAATACGACCCGTCGATCGTTGAAGACAAATGGTATTCTTTCTGGATGAAAAACGGTTTCTTTCATTCCGAGCCGGATGAAAGAGAACCGTATACCATCGTTATACCTCCTCCGAACGTTACCGGTGTCCTTCACATGGGTCATATGCTTAACAATACCATCCAGGACATCCTGGTGAGGCGTGCACGCATGCAGGGAAAGAATGCCGAATGGCTTCCCGGCACCGATCATGCATCCATCGCCACCGAAGCGAAAGTTGTAGCACAGCTGAGGGAACAAGGCATTGATAAATCTTCAATCACCCGCGAGGAATTCATGAACCATGCCTGGGACTGGAAAGAGAAGCACGGAGGGATCATCCTGGAGCAATTGAAGAAACTCGGCGCTTCCTGTGATTGGGAGAGAACCTGCTTCACTATGGATGAGGCACGTTATGAATCCGTTATCGATGTATTTATCGACTTGCATGACAAGGGGCTCATTTCCCAGGGACTTCGTATAGTAAACTGGGACCCGAAAGCCCTGACCGCTTTATCGGATGAAGAGGTGATCTACAAGGAGGTGCAGTCAAAACTCTATTATGTCCGTTATAAGGTTGAAGACACAGCCGACGATTGGCTGACCATTGCAACCACACGCCCTGAGACGATCCTCGGAGATACTGCGGTTTGTGTTCATCCGGAAGATGAGAGGTACCGCCACCTGAAAGGAAAAAATATCCTGGTTCCGCTGATCAACCGTTCAGTTCCGCTGATCTTTGACGAATATGTGGACCGGGAATTTGGTACGGGCGCACTCAAAGTTACTCCTGCTCATGATGTGAACGATTACAACCTGGGATTGAAGCACCAGTTACAGATTGTGGATGTCTTCAATCCTGATGGTACGATGAGCAAAGATGCGCAGCTTTATATCGGAGATGACCGGTTTGCAGTCCGTAAGAAGATCGTCAATGACCTCCGGAAGGCAGGTCATATTGCAAAAATTGAAGATTATACCAACAAAGTTGGGTTTTCGCAGCGCACTGATGCCGTAATCGAACCACGTATCTCCCTGCAATGGTACATGAAGATGAAGAAGCTGGCACAACCGGCCCTGGACCTGGTCGAGAATGACACCATACGCTTTCATCCCGTCAAATACAAGAACATGTACCGGAATTGGATGGAGAATGTCACCGACTGGTGCATTTCGCGTCAGCTTTGGTGGGGGCAACGAATCCCGGTATTTTATCATCCGGGTGGCGGCCATGTGGCTGCAAAAACAAAGCAGGAAGCATACAGTAAAGCAATATCCTCGCTTAACGATCGGCTCCGGAGTCAAAACCTGCAGGATAGGGAATGGGCAAAAAAGATTTTGGTATCTGGCTTTGGCATCGATGATATGTGGCAGGATGAGGATGTCCTGGATACCTGGTTCTCGTCATGGCTCTGGCCGATCTCTGTATTTGACGGGATCCGCTATCCTGAAAACACTGATATAACTTATTATTACCCGACGTCCGTGCTTGTCACGGCCCCTGACATCATTTTTTTCTGGGTGGCACGGATGATCATGGCCGGCTGGGAGTATCGAAAACAGATTCCGTTCAAAGATGTGTATTTCACCGGGATGGTCAGGGATAAGCAGGGGAGGAAGATGTCGAAATCGTTGGGTAATTCACCGGAGCCGCTGGAGCTGATCCGCGTGAACGGAGCAGATGCCGTACGTGTGGGGATGTTGCTTTGTTCGCCGGCAGGAAATGATCTCCTTTTCGATGAAAACCTGATTGAGCAGGGAAGGAATTTCAGCAACAAAATCTGGAATGCATTACGGCTGGTAAAAGGTTGGCAGGTTAACGAAAACCTGGGACAACCGGAAACCAATAAAGTATCGATCCGCTGGTTCAATGCAATCCTTTCGGAAGCCATCATCACCCTGGAAGATCTGTTTGAAAAATACCGCCTTTCGGAAGCCCTTATGACTATCTATAAACTGATCTGGGATGATTTCTGTTCCTGGTATCTCGAGATGATCAAACCTGCTTACCAGCAGCCCATCGACAAGGAAACCTACGAAACCACCATCAACCTGCTGGAGAAACTGGTCTGTATCCTGCATCCTTTCATGCCCTTCATTACAGAAGAAGTCTGGCATCACATCAGGGAACGAAAAGGTGATGATACGATCATGTATGCACTATTACCTGAAGCCACGACCCGGGAACCTGAACTTATCTCGAAGTTTGCCTTTGCCGAAGATGTGATCACGGGGATCCGGACGGTTCGTAAAGAAAAGAACATCCCTTTCAAGGATCCCATCCNNTGAATTAGGTTATACTGACGAAAAAATTCCGGATTCCATTTCATTCATCATCCGGAATACCGAGTTCTACATCCCGATCACACAGAATATCGATATCGGCGCGGAGATCGCAAAATTGGAAGAAGAACTGAACTATACCAGGGGATTTTTACGGTCGGTGGAAGCAAAGCTGGGAAATGANNGAAGAACGGATCCATGTTTTGGAAAAACAGATCCGGGGATTTCAAAGCGGAAAATAAATAAGGTTGCTTATCAATTGACCTTTTACTTCTCTTTCTCTTTCTCCTTTTTCTTCAGGTACCAGCTGATGAAAAACAGCACTGACAGTATATTAGCGGCAATGAGATCCCGAGGATCTGTCGTTAAGATACAGCTATTGCTGATCCTTTTGAAGCACATACAGCATGTATTTTTTCTCCGCGACGAAAAGTTCAGGCTGGATTGCAAGAACCTCTTTCTTCGATTTTACGGATATTTCGTGCCTGATATTCTTTGTCAGGTAAAACAGCCACGCTTTTTTGTAAGTAAATTTTTCTTCAGCGTAGTGCGACAGCGGGATCAGGTAACGGTCGACATACATGTGGATGAGTTTCAGTGTCGGCATTACATTGGGTGTTATATCCCGTTCATAGGCGATCTTCCATCCATGTTCTTTGACTTTATATAAAAGATCCACAATACCGTGTCCTGATTTATTAGATGATTTTTCATTTCTCCTGAATACATCGGTGATGATCCATCTCCCTCCCGGAAGAATAATATGATCAACCTTACGGAACGTCTCTTCGAGGTGAAGATATTGCAGGGATTCCACATTGATTACCGTACCATACTTATTCTCTGTCCGGAAATCTTCGAACCGGCTGTGATGACAAACAGGTCCATGTTCCAACCTTTCGATGTAATCGATCTGGTTCCGGTCGGGTGTAAGCGCCTCCACATTGATCCCTTTTGAAAGAAGGAAATTAGATAAACCTCCCATACCGCAGCCTATGTCGAGCACAGGAAGATTTTTGTCGAGAATCTGTTCAGCAATGATCTCTGCATATCTGTTCTGTGCTTGCTCAAGGATCCCGATGGAGATAAATTCGGGAGCAGTGTCAACGTCATCAAAATAACCGTAATGAAGCATGTCATTTTTCAGGATCTTCGAATATAGCTTTAGTTCAAGGTCGTTCACTGTCCTGTCGTACCTGCCGGTCTTTTTGTGAAAAAGATACGCTTGTATCAGTTGGACAGGGTTGACAAAAGGGGTGAAAAGGTGTTTCATTTTTATTTAATTCGATAATGAATACCGGGCAATTCAATCCTTTGATGGCATGATCACCATCTTCTTAGTTGCTTCGTACTTTCCTGCGGTCATGCGATAAAAATAAGTCCCCGGGCGAAGTCCCGAACAATCGAGCGTGAAAATAAATCTTCCGGCCGGCTTGTATTCATTGAAAGGAACAGAAATGGATTTTCCTGAGATATCAAAAATTTCCAGCCTGACGTGCATGGGAACCTGAAGAATATAAGGGATGGCTGTTTTCTTGGCGGCAGGGTTGGGAACATTTTGAGAAAGGATAAAAGGAATTGCATTGCCGGCAATCTCAATGATCCCGAGACTTGTTGATCCTTCCTTGAGCATGATATTGGTATCCGGGTCAAAGACAAGACGAACGGGTTGCTTTCCGAAAGTAAAAGAGAACAACTGGTTGTTGATGGTATTCATCACACGGACAAGTGTGTCGGTGCTGTCGGCGAATATGATCTTCAGGGGAAGGATCATGCGGAAAAAGGATGGAACTATCTGTGTTTGCTTTGTCAGAAAGCGAAGGTTATATGAGTCGGCCCCATTTTGCAGGAGATCATAGGTGTTCTGATAATATGGGTGATTTGGTTGAAACACCCAATCGTGGAAAAACCAGTCGTAATTCGCTCCGGTTACTTTGTTGGTTATTCTCATCAGATCGCCGATGGTTGCCGATTTGTAACGAAGTGTTGTATCCGAGACATATGCTTTCAGAACGCTGAAGAACAGTGAATCTCCAAGAACATACCTCAGTTGATGGACCATGCACGCACCTTTTTCATAAGTGATGTAAGTATTGAAAAGAGTGTCGAAGGAAGGGGTTCGCTTTGCCCAGGAGGAATCCGATATAGCATACCCGGGATTGTTGGCGAGGTATGGTTTCGCATACATGTTGATGAGAAAGGATTTATATGATGCATATCCCTGGTTATGTTCCTGCCAGTAGACGGTCGTCCAGGTAGCTAAACCTTCGTTCAGCCATATGTCCGACCAGGTGGCGCAGGTAACCAGGTCGCCGACCCACATGTGTGCAAATTCATGGGCGGCCAGCGATTCGCGCCAGCAGGTGGAACAAAGTGTGATTAGTGTCTGGTTTTCCATTCCGCCACCAGAAAAGAGTTCGTTCAGGCTAGCAAACCCCACTTTTTGGAAAGGATATTCGCAAAAGGTCTGTGAATAAAAATCGGTCAGGGAGAGGATGACATTGGCAACCGGATCGGGATCTTCACCGGGACGATAATAGAACCGGATCGGTATACTGTCGGAAGGATCTGATAACTTATGCCAGTAAAGTATTTTCAGGATGTAATTGTCTGCGGCGGCGATCACCGCAAGATAGGTGGCCAGCGGGTTGGCGCTGACCCAGTGGTAATAAAGCGTATCACCCTGGATCGTAGAGTCTATAAGGATTCCGTTTGATCCCAGTGTGACATTGACAGGGGTTGTGGCTGTAAGGTCGAAGGTTGCCTTGTCGGAGGGAACATCATGGCAGGGAAACCAGTTACGTGCCCTTTCCGGTTCACAGTTCGTGAAAACCATACCGTTTCCTGCAAAGAAAGCTCCATCGTCCACATCCCGGTGACGGTAATAAATTTTAATGTCGAAGGTCTCACCGGGGTCATAATATCGATCAAGATCCACGTTCAGAAAGTTATTCGCATGAGAGAAAGAAACTCCGTCAAGGGAAACGGAATCAATCCATAGGGAGGAAGTATCTGCGTTCAATTTAACCGAATGAAGGGTCGAATCTGCTTTCAGACTACAGATCAGAGTCGCATTAAAGGATTTCGGAAATGGATTTGAAAAACAGTGGTAAATGTCAATACTCATCCTATAATTCAGGGTATGGAAAGCATAAGCAGGAACACCGGTAATAATATCGCGTTGCAGCTTTTTCGCTGCATCGCTGAGATGCTGGGCCGGTAAGACTGTCGGAACCTGGAAAACGAATCCTGTCAGTATAACGAGCAGTGTTATTTTACGCATAATATCATGGATTTCTAAAGAATCCACTAAATTACACATACTTTATGTTCCCGCAAACAACTTCTCAAACTTTAGTCATGACGCTCATCGTGGCCATGACGCTCATTGTGGCCATGACGCTCATGCGTACTTCCACGACTGCCATGTCCCGGACCAGGGACAAAACAAGAGGACATGAGAGTTATCAATAATAACATAAAGATAACAAGGATGGATTTTAATAATTTAACTGCTCCTGCCCTTCTTGGTGTTTCTTCATGATTGCTTTTCTCAGCCTGAAGAAGAATTATTGATGTTTTCATTTTATTGAATTTTTAATTGTGAATGAATTGCCACAGAACAAAGGTGCGGTCATTAATTCCGGAAAGCGTTACATAGTTGCAGAAAAGAATTACATCATTCACACATTATTGTTTGCAGAACTCTGCTAAAGCTTTCAATTCCTCCTGCCTTCGATATCTTTAAAGCTTTTTCATGGTTTCTTTGGAATATTGTGACAGAGATATTTTATATTTGTCCTGATTATTTTAACAAAGAAAAAAACACTCAGATGACCGATCTTCCTGTTACTTCATCCTCTGATCTGCAGCCCAGGTTTCTTAATGAATATGAAAAATTAAACTCCCGTCATTATAAGATATTGGCCATGAGCTGGGCCGGTTGGGTCTTTGATTTTTATGACCTGATCCTGTTTACATTTTTACTGATTCCCATTTCGAAGGAATATCATTTTACGAACCTGCAGATGTCGTATGTTCTTGGGGCTACCCTTGCAGCAACAGCAATCGGGGGTGTGGTCTTCGGGATTTTATCGGATCGTATCGGCCGTAAACCCACACTGCAATTGACGATCCTGACCTATTCCATCGGTGCATTATTATCAGGACTGGCTGGCAGTTTCTGGTTGCTGATGGTCTTCCGGGTTCTTACCGGGCTGGGTGTCGGTGGGGAATGGGGTACCGGCCAGACCTATATCGGTGAAACATTTCCTGCAAAGGTCCGCGGACGTTATTGCGCGATGATGCAAACCGGTGCACCGATTGGAATTGCCCTCGCCTCAGTGGTGGGAGGTCTGATTTCACCGGTCATCGGTTGGAGAGCCTGTTTCTTTATTTCCGTTCTTCCTGCCATTTTGGTATTGTTTATCCGAAGGCATTTACCTGAATCCGACATCTGGTTGCACCGGAAAAAGATCATTAAATCAGGACTTGCAACGGTCAGAGAAAAAGGGAATACCGGTTTTCAGCAATTTAAGCAGCTCTTTTCAGCAGCAAACCGGAAATATTTCATTCTCGGGCTGGTACTGGCCGTCTTTGATATGTCTGCATACTGGTTGACTTACTCATGGATGCCCGGCTACCTTCATACGGAAAGAAACTTTACACTCACGAAATCAGCCTACTGGATCCTGGTCACACAAACAGGTGGATTTCTCGGATACCTTATTTTTGGTTTCATGGCAGACCGGCTTGGACGACGTCCGGCTTATAGCATTTATTCAGTTATCATGGCGTTTGGATTAGTCATGGTGACCATTTTCTGGGATCATATTGTGATGTACCCCTTCATTATCCTTGCCTTTATGTTCATGGTTGGATTTGGTACAGGCATGTTCGGTGGATTCGGCTCACTGTTTTCAGAACTTTTTCCGACATCCATTCGCAGCACAGCCATGGGATCTGCTTTCAACCTTGCAAGAGGGATCCAATTCTTCACGCCGGTCATCATTTCCATTATCGCAATAAGATATGGACTCGGAGGAGGAATCTCGCTGGCTGCTCTGTTTGCCCTGCTTACCGGCGCCTGGATCTGGACCTTCCCCGAAACTAAGGGAAAGAAGTTATATTCAGGAGATTAATAATGCCTTTCCGTCAGTCGGAAGTCGGCAGTCCGCAGTCGGCAGTCAGTAGTCCGCTTGTCCGCCCGTCCAACTTGTCCAACTTGTCCAACTTGTCCAACTTGTCCAACTTGTCCAACTTGTTGTTGTACCTTTGCCATACTATTTCCTGAATATGAATGTAACAATAGATCCTCATTCCGGGTTTTGCTTTGGCGTTGTTTACGCCATTGAAATCGCCGAACGGGAACTGGCAAAGAGTGATAAACTCTATTGCCTGGGTGATATTGTTCATAATAACATGGAGGTGAAAAGGCTGAAGGATATGGGCCTTATTATCATTGAACACGATGAACTCGACCGGCTGAGCAATTGCAAAGTCCTGATCCGCGCTCATGGTGAGCCCCCCGAAACTTACCATATCGCCTTGAAAAACAACCTTGAGCTGATCGATGCATCCTGTCCCATCGTCCTGAACCTCCAGAATGAGATCCGTTATGGGTTCGAGGAGATGCAGGAAAAGAACGGGCAAATCGTGATCTATGGAAAAGATGGCCATGCCGAGGTCAACGGGTTACGGGGGCAGACACTGGGGAAAGCCATTGTTATCGGGAGCGAGGATGACCTTAACAAGATCGATTTCAGGAGACAGGTTCACCTGTATGCTCAAACGACCAAGAGTGTCAGCGGTTTCCATGCGATCGTTGAAAAGATCCGTCAACAAATGGAAGCGGTGACACCCGGAGGAAAAATCGATTTCCGTTGGAATGACACGATCTGCCGGCAGGTATCCAACCGTTCCTGGAAACTGCAGGAATTTGCCATGAAATTTGAAGCGGTGATCTTCGTCAGCGGAAAGAAAAGCTCAAACGGTATGATCCTTTATCAGGTTTGTAAAGATATAAATCCCAATACGCACCTTGTATCCGGAAAGGAAGACCTCCGCGGTGAATGGTTTTCCGGTGTCGGCAATGTCGGTATTTGCGGTGCAACCTCCACCCCGATGTGGCTGATGGAAGAAGTTGCAGCCGAAATCCGTACCTTTAATGTCTGACCATGTACCTGAAAAAACTTTCGTTAACGAACTTTAAGAATTATTCACAGGCTGATTACCAGTTCTCGGATAAGATCAACTGTTTTGTCGGGAACAATGGGGTAGGGAAGACCAACCTGATGGATGCCATTCATTACCTTTCATTCTGCAAGAGTTACTTCAACCCAATCGACAGCCAGAATATCCGCCACCAAGAAGATTATTTCGCCATTCACGGAACCTGCATCCGCAATGACAATTCGACCGATCACATTCAATGTATCCAGAAACGGAACCACCGTAAGAAATTTCTCCTGAATACAAAAGAATATGAGCGGCTGGCAGATCACATCGGGCAGTTTCCGCTGGTGATGATCTCTCCCTATGACCGAGACCTGATCAATGAAGGCAGCGAGATCCGGAGGAAATACATCGACAGCGTGATCTCGCAATTTGATAAATTTTACCTCGACGACCTGATCAATTACCATAAGGCGCTGTTTCAGCGAAATGCTTTGCTGAAAGCCTTTTCAGAGAAACATTATTATGATTCCTGCGAACTTGAGATCTGGGATGAACAGTTGATCCGGCTGGGAACAGGCATTTATGAAAAACG
>PLMO01000035.1:0-16002 GCA_003142515.1 Bacteroidales bacterium | reverse complement strand
GAATTTATGATCTCGGGATATCCTATCAAGCGGTTTGGATCACAGGGGCAGCAAAAATCGTTTGTAATCGCAATCAAACTGGCGCAGTTCGATTACATGAAAGGTATTAAAGGATACAAACCGGTATTGCTCCTTGACGATGTGTTTGACAAACTCGACGACCTCCGTGTGCAACAGCTGATCAGCTTGGTCAGTGAGAACAATTTCGGACAGGTATTCATAACCGACACGTCGGAAGACCGCATCCGAAAGATCTTTGACAGCATGGACATTGATCATAAAATATTCAAAATTCCTGCTACAGGCCCGGTCTGAATGTTGTACCTTTGACTGCCAACAATTAACCATGCCACGATCAAACGACCAGTCGCTGGGGGATGCTATCCGCGAATTCCTGCATTCTTATCATCTTGAAGACAAGTTGAATGAGACCAAGGTGATTCAGTCGTGGGGAAAGATCGTAGGGCCGATGGTAGAAAAGCATACCCATGGATTGTATATCCGGAACCGGATCCTTTTTGTGAAGGTCGATTCGGCTGCCTTGCGGCAAGAGTTGTCTTTTTCCCGGTCTAAGATCGTCGGTTCACTGAATGATGAAGTAAAAGCAGATGTAATAGAAGATATCGTACTCAAGTAAATGAAGCAAAAAAAGATTATTTTCCGGGATAAAGAAATCGTCGAGTTTTGTCGCGCTACCTTAGACACCAATGAGATCCATGATCCGTTATTCATGGCAAAACTGGGTAAGCGCNNATGCCAACTCCCTGAAGGTTTTATTCAATTCCCTGTTAAGTTCCGGGGATTTTGTCACACTCTGCATTTCCTCATCAGGCGACGATCCTTCCGAGATCAGGCTTTCGGCCATCAATTACAGGGACACGCTGACCTCAAATGACGAATATACGCGACTGTCGGTTAAAGAAACCAGGTTCAATACAGATCATAAAGGCATTCTTCGCAGGTTGGAGGTAAAACCGGAACAGGTCGGGAAATTCAGTCAGCTGATCGGGGCTGAAGACAAGGATGTAGCCCATTTCCTCTTCGCGGTTTCCTATGCTTCCCAGGCATTGCTCAGGAGCATTAACCAGCCGGAGACAGAAATCGAGAAAGAGATCGATGAGACGATCAATAAAAATAACACTATTTCACCCTTCTATCATACCCTTGATATCCGTATTCCAACTCCCTTCCCGGTTTTCGAACCGGTAGGCGAATTGGATTATTTCATTCATTTCGAGCGGGAGAAACTTTGCAAACTTTATGGGGCTTATGTGCGGTGCGAACATCATGGAAAACTGATCTTCCACGCCCATTATAAACTCGTGGGCATTGCCAACCGGGTCATTCTCAGGATGGCAAAAAAAATCAAGCACCATCATCCGGTCTGACCTTATTCCGCAATAGTTCCTGATCAATTATTTCTCTTATTTTTCTGCCGGGAACCCAACCGATTGCGCAAGGATAATGTGCTGGTCCGGTTTTAATTTCATGGCCTTGCCGAGAGCATCTTTGTCTATCATGGCCCGCACACCCGTAGCCAGACCTTCCGAAGCGCAGAACAGGTAAACATTTTCACTGATAAATGAAGCATCCGCCATGGCATAGCCCTCTTTCGTCTTTTCATCGGACTTGGCCATCTTCGAATAATCAGCAACATAAACAAGTGTCAAAGGAGCTGTCTTCACGAAATCCTGTTTCCCTGTTTTGGCACGGATATCTTCTTTCAGGATCTCTGCAAGATTATGTTTTTCGGGATTGTAGAGGAATAATCCCTTTGCTGTGGAAACATAAACATCGACCTCCTGGTAATTCATGGCAGAAGGGGCCGTCCTCTTTTTTTCATCCGGCCGGTTGATACCGCAGGCAGCCCAAAGCAGGTTCGACAACTGCTGGGCGGAAAGGTCTTTGCCTGCGAATTCACGGCTGGTTTTACGGTTTTTCAAGGCTTTCATCAATGGCATCCCGCCATCGGTCTGCGGCGGAAGTAAAAGAGTTACATCCTGTGCGATCAGGCTGTCCGGGAGAATGGTTGCACTCATAAGGAGGATTGTTGTAAGGAAACTGTAAATGATCTTTTTCATGTGATAAGGATTTTAAAGAACCAGAAACGGATTTATCAGAACAATTTACTTCTTTTCACTAAGTAAGGAAGCAGTACATGTTCAAAACCGGCGTTGATATCTGCTTCAACGAAATCAATGTGATACTGTGCGCAGCGGAGCCTGAGTTCGGTTTTGTACCTGCCAATGGCTTCGATATATTGTTCCCTGACCTTAGCCGGAAAAACTTTCAGGTCTTCCCCGCTTTCAAGGTCGATGAAACGGTAGGGACGATTCTCGAAATCGAAATCGAGTTCTTTCTTTTTGTCAGTAATATGAAATAAAACGACTTCGTGTTTGTTGTGTTTCAGGTGCTGAAGGGAAGAAAATAATTCTTCCGTCCGGGCATTACTTTCCATCATGTCGCTGAGGATGATCACCAGCGACCGTTTGTGAATCTGTTCAGCCAGTTGGTGAAGTGCATCGGCAGCAGCAGTTTTCTTATGCTGATCAGGGGAGATAGGGTTTAGCATCCGTTCCAGTTCTCCGTAAAGGTATTTGTGATGGACTGAGCTTGATTTGGCCAGGGTATGAAGTTCGATGGTGTCCGAAAATATACTGATGCCGGCTGCATCCCGCTGTTTGCGGAAGAGATAGATCAACGCGGCAGCAACATAGATCGAAAAGGTGATCTTGTTCGGTCGATCGATGGAAGGTTTCTCAATGACCGGGTAATACATCGAAGAGGAATTGTCGATGAGGATCTGGCAACGGAGGTTTGTTTCCTCTTCATAACGCTTTGAATACAGCCGGTCGGTCCGTCCATATAGTTTCCAGTCGACATTCTTTACCGATTCTCCCACATTGTACTGGCGATGCTCGGCAAATTCTACAGAAAAGCCATGAAACGGGCTTTTATGAAGTCCGGTGATAAATCCTTCCACGACTTGCCTTGCGATGAATTCGAGTGAACCGAATGACTGGACCCTGGATTGTTCTATGCTTCCTGGCATTTTACCGGGTGTTTTGCAAAAAGAGAGATGTTACCGGAATTCTGTTACCTCATAACAGAAACCTTGTCAGATATATTTTTCCACCAAATTCTTATAAGTTGACTTGGGAACGGCGCCAACCTGTTTGTCGACTAATTCCCCGTTCTTGAAAAAGATAACGGTTGGGATATTCCTGACTTTGTATTTCATTGTAACCTGCGGATTATCATCAACGTTTACTTCGCCGGTTACGATACGGCCATTATATTCATCAGCCAGTTCATGGATGATAGGGGAAACCATACGGCAGGGACCGCACCATTCGGCTGAGAAGTCAATTACAGCCAGTTTATCTGACTGGATAACCTGTTCCTCAAAGGTGGCATCTGTGAGCGTGTGAAACATAATACCTGATTTTATAATATTTTCTTGTTATGGAATGTTTGAGTTCGGTCTCTGAAAACGCAACAACAAAGGTACGATTTAAATTTTGTGATCAATTGATTTTAAAACTGAACTCCGGAGCCTCGGCCAATCCCCGGGAGAATTCTTTTGCTTCAACACGCAATTTTTTTGAGGGAAGCTCAACGCTGAGCTTTTCTTCTTCATCTTTCACCTGGATACGCAGCAGGTTTTTTCCTTTATGTTTTTTGGCTAAGGAATGAAGGAAATCAATATTTTCCTTCGTCACATCCTGCAGGGATAAGGTTACCGTGATGCTTTTGGCGAACTTCTCAAATACTTCCTGGAGCAGTGTCACAGAATTAACTCTCAGGTTCATTTGATCGGGAGCATTGTACCTTGACTCCACTTTGGCTTTGATGTAAACGAAAGAATCGACCTCAAGAAAATGTTTCACCTTCAGGAATTCTTCGGAAAACAACATGATCTGGATGGAATCAAAATAGTCTTCCACCATAAAAGAGCCAAAAGGCTTACCGGTTTTACCCGTACGGTGGGTGGCTTCCGTTATGATCCCTGCAAATACAACCTCCCTGCCCTTAAATAATTTCATATCTGTTTTCAATTCACCTATCGATACCGTACAGAAGTTTTCTATTTCAAGTCTGTACTCATCCAGCGGATGCCCCGACATATAAAAGCCGATGATCTCTTTTTCGAATTTCAGCTGATCCATTTTTCTCAACGGTGGACATACCGGAAGTTCAATCCTGGGAAGCATGATCTCCTGGTCGCCTCCGAAGAGGGAATGTTGTTTGGAAGATGCTCTTGCCTGAACATCATTTGCATATCGGAGCAACTTTTCCAGGAAGAGGATCTCTTCGCCCGGAATTTTATAAAGATACTGTGCACGGTGTGTACCGGGAAAACTGTCGAAACCACCTGCTTTTGCAAGGGATTCAAGACTTCTTTTGTTGACCGATCGCAGGTCGACGCGTGCCAGGAAGTCGAAGATATCCCTGAATGGGCCGTTTTTGGTTCGTTCCTCGATGATGCTTTGAACGGCATTTTCCCCAACATTTTTAATCCCGGCCATGCCGAACCGGATCTGGCCTTTTTTATTCACCACGAAGTGCTGTTCACTTTCATTGATGTCGGGTCCTAGTACATCAATGGCCATGCGTTTGCATTCTTCGATAAAATTCGTGATTTCCTTTATGTCATGCATGTTACGGCTCAGGACCGCAGCCATGAATTCACCCGGGAAATGTGCTTTCAGGTATGCCATCCTGTATGCGACATAGGCATAGCAGGTGGAGTGCGATTTATTGAAGGCATACTTGGCAAAGGACTCCCAATCCGTCCATATTTTCCTGGCAACTTCTTCCGAGATCCCTTTATTCTTGCATCCATCAAAGAACATCGGCTGAAGTTTCGCCATATCCGATTCGATCTTCTTTGACATGGCTTTTCTCAGGAAATCGGCCTGGGTCCTTGAAAAACCGGCCAGTTCCATGGAGAGCAACATCACCTGTTCCTGGTAAACGGTAACGCCATAGGTGTCTTTCAGGTACTTCTCCATGACAGGCACATCATACTCGATCTTTTCCCTGCCGTGTTTCCGGTTGATGAACTTTGGAATGTACTCCATGGGGCCCGGGCGGTAAAGGGCGTTCATAGCAATGAGGTCTTCGATCCTATTGGGCTTGAGTTCTTTCAGGTATTTCTTCATCCCGTCCGATTCAAACTGGAAGATACCGGTGGTCTTACCCAAGCTGAAAAGCTGGTAGGTCAGGGGATCGTCGAACGGAATGGTATCGATATCCACGTCGAACGATCTTGACCGCTGGATATTCCTGAGAGCATCTTTGATGATGGCTAGCGTCTTCAATCCCAGGAAATCCATCTTGAGCATGCCGACCTTTTCGATATGATCCCCGTCGTATTGGGTAACCAGCTGCGTTTGAGAATCCTTTGCGGTGGTCACGGGGATGTAGTCGATCAGGCTGTATTTCCCGATGATGATCCCGCAGGCATGGAGGCCGGTATGACGTACTGAACCTTCGAGAATCTCGGCAAATTTGAGGGTTTCAGCTACCAGGGGATTATTGGATCGCCTTGCCTCATCGAGTTCCTGAACTTCTTTATAGGCTTGTTTCAATGTGATCTTGGCCTTATCAGGAACCAGTTTTGCAAGCATGTTGGCCTCGGCCAATGGGAGTTTCTGAACCCGGGAGATGTCTTTGATGGCCATTTTCGCTGCCATGGTACCAAAGGTGATAACCTGGGCAACTTTGTCTTTGCCGTATTTTTCAACCACCCATTTCAATACTTTGTCCCTTCCGTCCTCGTCAAAGTCGATATCAATATCCGGCAGGGACACGCGATCAAGGCTCAGGAAGCGTTCGAAAAGCAGGTCGTATTTCAGGGGATCAATATCGGTGATACGGGTACAATAGGCAACGACCGAACCTGCTGCTGAACCACGGCCGGGCCCTACCGAGACATCCATTTCCCTGGCAGCTCTCAGGAAATCCTGTACGATAAGGAAATAACCAGGGTAACCCGTTTTCTTGATAGTCTGCAATTCGTATTCGATCCGTTCTGTGATTTCGGGAGTGATCTTGGGATAACGACTTTTAGCGCCTTCATAGGTGAGAAATCGAAGGTATCCGTCTGCATCGTCATAGCCCTCCGGAATGGGAAAATCAGGCATGATCGGGTCCCGGTTCAGCGGATAACATTCAATTTTCCCAAAGATCTCCATGGTATTTTCGAGCGCTTCCGGAACATCCCTGAACAATTCCTGCATCTCAATCCGCGTCTTGAACCATTCCTGTCCTGTATAACGCAACCGGGTCGGATCATCCAGTTCTTTCCCGGTATTCAGGCACAAGAGGCGGTCGTGTGCATCGGCATCCTGTTCATTGAGGAAATGAGCATCATTCGTTGCAATAAGTTTTACACCTGTTTTCCGTGAAAGTTCCAAAAGGGCCTTGTTCACGATTGACTGGCGTTTATAAACACCGGAGTCCCGGGTGGGATCAGTTGCTGGATGGCGCATCATCTCAAGGTAGAAGTCCTCCCCGAAGATCTCTTTATATTCGTTGATGGCTTGTAGTGCTTTATCAGGAAAACCCGCAAGGATAGCGCGGGCGATCTCTCCCGCCAGACAAGCGGAGGATACGATGAGTCCTTCACTGTAAAGTTTCAGGAGTTCCTTGTCAACCCTCGGTTTATAATAATGCCCGTCGATCCATGAAAGTGAGATCAGTCGGCTCAGATTCTGATAGCCTATGAAATTTTTTGCCAGGAGGATAAGATGGTCCCCTTTACGGTCAATAATTTCGCTCTTTTGTTTGTGGCTCCGGCGGGCTACATAAGTTTCACACCCGATAATCGGTTTAAATCCAGGATGTTTGCAGGCTTCATCATGAAATTCCTTGATGCCGAACATATTCCCATGGTCGGTCACAGCAACGCCCTGCATCCCGTCGGCAATCGCTTTCTCGATCATATCGGGAAGCTTGCATGCGCCATCAAGAATGGAATACTGCGAATGAACATGAAGATGAACGAAATCGACCATAATGCCTTTCCTTAAACCTTTCCTGGTAATGGATTTGAGAGAATATTCGAAGGAAAATTTCTGCTTTTTCCGGAATGGTAAAAGTACGGAATATCGGGCTTCAATCTCGTTTGTTGAAAACTATTATTTGCGATTCTCTGTAACACTTTAGCACAGCGTACGATTGAATTTTCTTCATTAATATTTTTAAACAGGGTCGTTTTTATATACTTTTGTTTTAAAATTCATACCGATGTTCGATAGCAGTCATCTCCACCCGATGGTAGTACATTTCCCGATCGCGATCATCATGGTCGGTTTTCTTGCAGACCTGGCAAGCCTGATCTTTAAAAAAGAAAAATGCCTTTCCACCATGGGATTATATCTTGAAATGCTGGGCGTACTGGCTGCCATCGTTGCTTTCGGTACCGGCCATTTCCTTACGGGCGATACACTTGAAGGAGCCGGCCATTTGGGAGAAATGCATGAACTTTTTGCAACACTGACACTGTGCACCATAATCGTGGCCGCATTTTTCAGGATACTCATCGTTTATCTTAAAAAAGATGAAACCTACCTGAAATATGTTGCGATGGGAATTTTCTTCCTCGCATTTGTATTTGTGGGGATTACCGGCTTTTTCGGTGGAATGGTAGTGTATGGCAACATATAGATAACGAAATGGCGAAATGATTATCAATTATCAATCCTGTATTCCTTCATTAACCTTATATCATTATGGAAGATCAAATCAATTTAAGAAGTCTTGGGAAGTCTGATATAAAAATCACACCCATCGGACTGGGATGCTGGCAGTTCAGCAAAAAGGGCAATTTAGCCGGGAAATTCTGGCCTTNNAATCAACTGGTTTGATACTGCAGAGATATATGGTAAGGGCGCTTCTGAGAAGATCCTGGCGAAATCGTTGGTCGCATTGGGGAAAAAGCCGGGTGATGTGCTTATTGCAACCAAATGGTGGCCGATGTTCCGCTGGGCCTCAAACATTATAAAAACCATTGATGAGCGGCTGACTTGTTTAAGCCCCTTTCCGATCGACCTGTACCAGGTTCATCAACCCTATGGCTTTTCATCTGAAATCAATGAGATGGAAGCAATGGCGAAGTTAGTCCAGGCAAAGAAGATCAAACAAGTCGGTGTAAGCAACTTTTCGGCTTCGAAAATGCGCAATGCCTGGGAAACCCTTCAAAAATCAGGAATCAACCTGCTTTCGAACCAGGTACAATACAGTCTGCTCAGCCGGAAAATCGAAACCAACGGAGTACTGGATACCGCGAAGGAACTTGGAATCACCATCATTGCCTACTCTCCACTGGCGCAGGGGCTTGTTACCGGCAAATTCCACGACAACCCGGAACTGTTGAAAAACATTGGCTATCGTAAACATTCTTCGATGTTCAAGCCGAATGGGTTGGAGAAAAGCCGGCCGGTAACAGAAATGGTGAAAAAACTTGCAATGAAATACGGGGCGACTCCTTCACAGGTAGCGTTAAACTGGTTGATCCATTTTCATGGCGATACTGTTGTTGCCATCCCCGGCGCTACCAAAGCAAGGCATGCAGAAGAAAATACCGGCACCATGAAATTCAGACTTTCATCAGAGGATATGCGATTGTTGGATGAAGTGAGCGTTGGATTTAAAAAATAATGAATGCAGGAATTTATATTGTATTTTCTTGTCACACATACGCGTCACGAAACTTTCAATTATCCATTATCAATTATCAATTCTTTTCTTTGCCGATTCAAAAATAATCCCGACATTTGCACCCCTAAATTTCAACAGATTAATCATAATTAATTAAAATTCAAAAATGCCAGCGAAAATCAGATTGCAGAGAAAAGGGAAAAGAGGACAACCTTTTTACCACATTGTCATTGCGGATGGTCGTGCACCACAGGAAGGAAGATTCATCGAAAGAATTGGCACCTACAACCCACTCACCAAACCCGCTGAAATTGATTTAAACTTTGATAAAGCCATCGACTGGATGCAAAAAGGCGCCCAACCTACCGACACTGTCAAAGCGATCCTGTCTTATAAGGGCGTGCTCTATAAATTTCACCTGTTGCAAGGTGTGAAAAAGGGCGCCATGACTCCCGAACAAGCCGAAGAAAAGTTCCAGGCATGGTACAAAGAAAAGCAGGCAAAGATCGTCAGCAAGATCAGGGAAAATGAACTGAAAACGAAGGATACAAAGAAAGAACAGGCTGCATATGAGGTGACACTGAATGAAGCCAAAGCTGCTGCCGTTGCTAAAAAACTTGCCAAAGTAGCAGAAGCTGAAGCCGCAGCAAGGAAAGAAGTGATTGCTGAAATGCAAGCCAAAGCAGAAATCGAAGCAGAAGCTGCTGCAAAGATGAAAGCTACTGCTCATGCAACAGAAGAAATTGTTGCTGAACCAAAGGAAGAAGTTGTGGCTGAAGCAAAGGAAGAAGTTGCCGCTGAATCCGAACCTGCGCCTCAGGAACCGGAAACACCGGCAGAAGAGCCTAAGCAGGAATAACCGGAACTTTTCTCGTTCCTATGAACAAAGATGATTTTTATTACCTTGGAAAGATCGCAAAGCCATTTGGTAGTAAAGGTCAGGTGGTTGCTTTCCTGGATGTAGACGAACCCTTGCACTATAGGAAACTTGAATCCGTTTACCTCGACGTTGATGGCGAATGGGTTCCTTTTTTAATTAAATCGGTCGAGATCCAGGTCGGCCGAAAGGCGCTTCTCCATTTTGAAGATGTGAATACAGCTGAAGATGCAGCTGCCTATACCGGCCGTGAAATGTACCTTTCGCTTGCCTCCCTTCCTCCCCTAAAAGGAAAAAAATTCTATTATCATGAAATAAAGGGGTTTTCCGTTATCGATGCAGTGCATGGGTTCATCGGAACCCTTGTAAAAGTCATGGATCTTCCCCGCCAGTCAATACTTCAGATCGCATCCGGAGATAAGGAGATTCTTATACCCATAGTGGATGAGGTCATCGTGAAAGTAGACCGGAAAAAGAAGGAACTTCATATCCGTGCCCCGGAAGGACTCATCGATATCTACCTCTGACCGGCCATGGCCTTTCGTTTTAAACATTGCTTTTACCCCAGCGTATTATTTTTCGCTCCGATAAGGAAAATTCTCCGGAACACATTATTTTTGCAGTGCATAAAGTTTTCATTCATGAAAAAAATTCCATGCGGGATCCTGGTCTGTTTTCTATTCCCCTTCCTTTTCAGTTTTTCTCCTGGCAAAGAAAAGCCTTTGAAGATAGCACTTACAAAGGCATCTCCCAACTACATGGACTGGATCACCAAAGGGAATTCTTCCATCATTATTGTCGACCTCAACAACCTGAAGCCGGCTGAGGCTATTCAGAAATTGCATGATTGTGCAGCATTGGTGCTTACCGGTGGGGGCGATATCGATCCGTCCTTATATAAAAATACCGGAAATAATGAGGACTGTAAAGATATCGACGTGAACCGGGATAAGCTTGAGAAAGCCGTGATCGATGAAGCCCTGACCCAGAAAATGCCCATCCTGGGAATCTGCCGCGGAGAGCAAATGCTGAATGTCGCCTTGGGGGGATCCCTGATCACCGATATTCCTTCCTTCAAGAAATTGAAAAAAAACTTAACAAATGGAGGGAATACCCTATTGAAGCACGCCATTGCGGTTGATCTTGACAACGGGAAGAAAGAACCGGCAGAGGTGATCCACCAGTGTGATGATTATCTCCACTGCTATCATACCGTCAGGCTGGAATCAACATCCCTGCTGCGCAGCATAATTGGTTTTGACACCGGGTTTGTTACCACAAATCACCACCAGGCTATTCTGACGTTGGGGAATGGGTTGAAAAAAAATGCCCAATCGGCCGATAGCGTCATCGAAGGAATTGAATGGAATGAACCTAAGGGAAAGTCTTTTATGTTGGGTGTTCAATGGCATCCGGAAAGGATGGACACCTCCAATGCATTCTCAGGAAAGCTTTTACAGCGGTTTCTTGCAGAAGCAAAAAAGTATGCTTCCACACTTCAAAAAGTAAAATAAGATGATCATAAAGGACTACTGGTTGCATGGTTTTACGGTCTTCATGGGATTTTTTGCCATGCTGAACCCGGTTGGGAATTTGCCGGTTTTTATCGCGATGGTTTCTAATTTTGACCGAAAAACACAACGGAAAGTGGCCTTGCGATCCGTTATTGTAGCATTCGTCATCATCGCCATTTTCAGCATTTTCGGGCACATTATCTTCCGGATGTTCGGCATTACCCTGCCTGCTTTCCAGATCGCGGGAGGCCTGATCGTTTTTGTGATGGGGTATAACCTGCTGAATGCAAAAGAATCGAACATGCATACACAGGCGCCTATAGCCCGGGAAGACATGGAAAAGATAGCAGAAGATATGGCGATCACCCCGCTGGGAACTCCGCTTCTGGCAGGGCCCGGAACCATTTCTGCCGCCATGAATTTTGTCGGAGCCGGGAAATCAATCCTGAATGTAATTCTGGTCATTGGGATGTTTGCCATCATGTGCGTCATCACCTATTTTCTTTTTCTATCAAGCCACAAATTGGCTGCACACGTGAACCCGGGAATACTCAAAGTAGTTACCCGCGTCATGGGACTGATCCTTTCGGTGATTGCAATACAGATGGTGATCATCGGGATCGAAGGAACGATTCATTTATTTCAATAAGTTTCCACAAGATGAACAAATCCCGGCTTTTTCTGTTCCTGTTTCCCCTTGTTTTTATGCTTTTTTCTTGCGGGAATGCAAAAAAGGAGTACTATATGAACGGGAAACTGAAATCCGTTGTTCATATAAAGGAAGGTAAATATTATGGAAAGGCGTTATTTTATAATTCCACCGGGGACCTTCAATTAGAATGTTTTTACAAGAACAACCTCCTGCAGGGACCGCTTATCCGGTATTACACTTTTAATAAAAAAAAGGAAGAACAGAATTATGACAAGGGGAATCTCGACGGGCTCTCAACGGTATATTACGAAGATGGCGGAAAATTATCGGAAACCACCTATATGAACGGGGCCCTCAACGGGCCTTACCGCGAATACCATCCCGACAACCGCATCAAGGTTCAAGGCCAGTACCTGCAAGGCTTTTTTAGCGGGAAATGGCTTTATTTTGATTTCAGCGGCAATCTCATAGGGGAGGGGCAGTTCACCCATGGAACAGGAAAACAACGTTCATTTTATCCAAATGGGAAAGTCAGCCACGAGGTTCATTATAAAGATAACCTTAAAAAGGGTGAAGAAATCGAATATGACCTTTCAGGTCAAGTCACTTCCATAAAAATATTCAGCCACGACAGCCTGATCCGGAGCCTGCAGAAATAAGCCTTCTTGCCTCTGTTAAAATGATCGATGTCCGGGTTATAGTGATTCTTGTTCCGCAATCATCGCAATGTGGTTTGCGGGTGAAAAAAATCCTTTCCTTTCATTGGTTAAATCCGCATATTAGCTTAATTTTGCAACACTTTTCATGATCTTAAAAATGAATTTCATCATAAAATTTTTTATCTTAAAATTTTTATACCATGAACTTAGAGAAAATTATGAACGACCTGGAGAAAAAGAATCCGGGCGAGGTGGAATACCTTCAGGCAGTGCGGGAAGTACTTGAATCCATTGAAGAAGTTTACAATGAAAACCCTCATTTTGAATCCGCTAACATCATTGAGCGTCTCGTTGATCCGGATCGTATTTATACATTCAAGATCAGCTGGGTGGATGATAATGGCAAGGTACAGGTAAACAGGGCATACCGTATTCAGTTCAACAACGCTATCGGCCCTTACAAAGGCGGCTTGCGTTTTCACCCGAGTGTAAACCTCAGCATCCTGAAATTCCTTGGTTTCGAGCAGATTTTCAAGAATAGTCTCACCACAATTCCCATGGGTGGTGCAAAAGGTGGTTCCGATTTCAACCCCAAAGGGAAATCCAATACGGAAATCATGCGTTTCTGCCAGGCTTTCATGCTTGAACTCTGGAAAGTAATTGGCCCCGAGACAGATGTCCCTGCCGGTGACATCGGTGTTGGTGGCCGTGAGATTGGCTTCCTCTATGGCATGTACAAAAAACTGGCCCGAGAAAATTCCGGCGTTCTCACCGGCAAAGGCCTGAACTGGGGTGGCAGCCTTATCCGCCCGGAAGCTACTGGTTTCGGAGCAGTTTATTTTGCCAATGAGATGCTGAAGACTAAGGGAATGTCATTTGAAGGCAAAACTGTTGCGCTCTCCGGGTTTGGCAATGTGGCATGGGGCGCAGCGATCAAAGTTACCGAACTAGGTGGCAAAGTTGTTACCATAAGCGGTCCCGACGGTTATATCTATGATCCGGACGGCATTTCCGGCGAAAAAATTGAGTACCTTCTCGAACTGAGGGCTTCCAACCAGGATATCGTAAAACCATATTCCTATGAGTTTCCGAATGCCAAATTCCACCAGGGAAAACATCCATGGGAAGTGAAGTGCGATGTGGCAATGCCGTGTGCAACACAAAACGAACTTAACAAGGAAGACGCGGATCACCTTATTAAGAATGGCGTTATCTGCGTTGCTGAGGGTGCTAATATGCCTTGTACGCCTGATGCCGTCGAAACGTTTTTAGAACACAAGATGCTCTTTGCTCCCGGTAAAGCTGTGAACGCTGGCGGTGTTGCTACCTCCGGACTGGAAATGTCGCAGAATGCCATGAAACTCAGCTGGCCAATGAAAGAAGTTGACAAGCGCCTCCATGAGATCATGTGCAGCATCCACGAATCATGTGTGAAATATGGAAAAGAAAAGGATGGTTACGTTAACTATGTGAAAGGAGCCAATGTGGCAGGATTTCTTAAAGTCGCAAATGCAATGCTCGACCAGGGCGTGATTTAAAAATTTCCGACATTCATGGTTTTCGCCCAGCCTCTATTTTTAATTGCCCTTACCGCACTTGCGATACCCATTATCATTCATCTTTTCAATTTCAGGAAATACAAAAAAGTATATTTTACCAATGTGAAATTTATTGCCGAGATCAAGCAGGAGACCAAAAAAAGATCGCAATTGAAACACCTGCTGATCCTGTTCGCCCGGCTTCTTGCTATAGCCTGCTTAGTTATGGTATTCGTACAACCTTATCTTCCTTCTTCCATCCGTCAGAAAAAACTCAAAGGTTCGCAGGCAGTCAGTATTTACATCGACAATTCATTTAGCATGGAAGCGCTTTCTTCAGGGGGAAGTTTGCTGGATGAAGCCAGGAACAAAGCGCTCGAGATCGCTGATGCATGCAAGCCTTCAGATCTCTTTCAATTGCTGACAGCCGATTTTGAAGGAAGGCACCAGCGGTTTGTCAGCCGGGATGAATTCCGCACACTGGTAGATGAAGTTAAGATCTCACCGGCAGTAAGGTCACTGGCAGAGGTGATGAAACGTCAGGAAGATATCTTCACAGGTGCAAGGAGCATGAACCCGGCGGCCTATATCATCTCCGATTTTCAACGCACCACCTCCGGTTTTCTTAACCTGAAAGCCGATACCGCCATCTCCTGGTTCTTCGTCCCTGTGGTGGCAGCCAAACAAAATAATCTCTATATTGATACGGCCTGGTTTGACAATACGGTTCTCCAGCCTTTGCAACCGGCTAAGCTCAGGGTGAAGATCCGGAACTCTTCGGATGAAAGAATAGAGAAGATCCCATTGCAATTATCGATCAATAACATACAAAAATCTGTGGCCAGTTTTGCCGTGGACCCCGGATCAGAAGCCATCGTTGTTCTTCCCTATACGAATAATGCTGCCGGGATTCAGTCGGGAATGCTTTCCATTCCCGATTACCCGGTCACTTGGGATGATAATTTCTTTATTTCCTACCCGATTGCTGCGGCGGTTCCCATATTCTGTATCAATGGCGATAAACCAAGTCCCTATCTGGATGCATTGTTTGCTTCGGATTCCACATTCATATTCAGAAATGGGGGAGATAAGCAGTTAGATTTTTCCTCCTTCGGGCGATATCCCTTGATAATCCTGAATGGGGTAAAAGAAATTTCATCAGGATTGAAACAGGAAATTTCACGGTATGTGATGAATGGCGGTAATATCGTCATATTCCCTCCGGATAAGGCAGATCTTTTTAAATACAACGAATTACTGACTGTTTTTGCTGCACCCATAATCACAGGAACGGATACCGACCATGTAAATGTATCGGACCTTAATACCGAAAGCCTGATCTTCCGGGATGTTTTTGAAAGAGATGCTTCTGGAAAGATTACGCTTCCGGAAAATGCCGATCTGCCAAGGGTTATGCGGCATTATGTCCTAAGCCGTGCATCAAAGTCGGCCACTGAAGACCTGATGAAGCTTCAGAATGGACAACCCTTCTTCACAGTTACGAAAGCAGGGAAAGGGCAGGTCTTTCTTTCCGCAGTACCCCTGGATGATAAAGCAAGTAATTTTCCTAAGAATTCTGTATTCGTACCGGTCCTTTATAAAATCGCAATACTGAGTGTGCCATCTGTTCCTTTGTTTTACTCATTATCTGCCGACAATGGAATTGTGATCGAAAATGATTCCCTGAAAAATAAAGAAGTTTACAAGATCAAGAAATTGGGATCCGACTTCGAAAGCATACCTGAAACCCGGTCAAACGGTTCACTTACCCGTTTATATCCGCATGACCAGATCAGGGAGGCCGGGCTTTACTCGATTATGGAAGGATCGCATGTAGTCCAGGGAATTGCATTCAACTACGACCGACGCGAATCAGACCTGCATTGTTATACCGGCGATGAAGTCAATGCCATGCTGAAAAGATCGGAGGTAAAGTACTTTGCAGTACTCAAAGAGAAACAGGTTTCCCTCGCAAAACAGATCCGCGATATAAACCAGGGAACGCCTTTGTGGAAATACTTCGTCCTGGGCATACTGGCATTTCTGCTTGCGGAAATCGTGCTTATTAAAATCTCAAGTTTCGCAGTTTACAAAT
>PLMO01000179.1 GCA_003142515.1 Bacteroidales bacterium | reverse complement strand
AATACATGGGTTACCAGCGACTGGAAGAGATTTATCCCTTTATCAAGGTGGCGGATCTGGGGATCGCATTGCTCTACCCATTGAAAAATTATCTGACCAGCCTTCCGGTCAAAGCATTTGAATACATGACCTGTTCGGTTCCTATATTGATGTCGGATTTCCCTTTCTGGATCAGAAAATTCGGGGATTGTGCTTATTTTACCGATCCTTACAGCAGTGAAAAAATTGCAGAAGTCCTTCAAAAGATCCTTCAGGATAAAGAAATGATGAAAGCCAAAGGTAAGGCAGGAAGGGCGTTGGTTGAACAAAATTATTCCTGGGAAGCAGAGGAAAAAGTACTTGTAGCATGTTATAATGAACTGTTTGCATCCAGTCAGAAATGAAAATTNNCAACAGAACCAATACAGGAACATGGCCTTTACCCATGGTTCTGTATTCAATGATCCGGAATGGATCAGTGTTTACGGGGATAAACTGCATCTTTATGGGATCTTCGATAATGATGAGAAGTTGATGGGAAGTTTTTATATCTTCCTGTCATCACTTTTCGGCGTTCCCTTCTATACTACACCACCCCATACGCCTTCCATCGGCCTTTTCTATTCCAACCCCGCAAAAAATTCCTCCAACCGCCTGGGTGTCGACAAGGAGGTAATGGCCACCGTGTCCGCATTCTTTAAGCAGAACCGTTTTGCTGTCCAGCGATATAGCCTGCCGGTGGGGATCACGGATATGCAGCCGTTCATCTGGGATAAGTTTAAAGTGGTTCCTTACTTCACTTACTGGATCGACCTGAAGAACTCTGAAGATGAGCTTCAGAACAGGATCTCTCCCAAACTCAGGAACAACATAAAGAAAGCATTGTCCGACGGCATTTCTGTCCGGCAGGTGACCGATTATAAAGTGATAGAGCCGATCCTGACCGAAACATTCTGCCGGCAGAAAATTGCCCTCGATGAACCCCGGATCAGAAGGATCCTGTATGATTTTGCCACCCCCGGAAACAGCTTTGCTTTTGTGGCCATGCAGGAGGATAAGCCGGTATCAATGGCGTTCTGCCTTTTCGACCGTGAAAAGGCCTATTATCTTTTCGGTGGGGTTTCGGAAGGACAAAAACATGAAGGTGCCGGAGCGCTCGTTTTGTGGAAATGTATTAAGCATGCCAAGAAGGCCGGGCTCTCTTGTTTTGACCTGGAAGGTTCCATGATCAAGGGGGTGGAGAAGTTTTTCCGCGGGTTCGGGGGGGAACAGAAATCGTACTTTACAGTCAACCGTGCCCCGCTGGTTCTGGAGTTGTTGCTTAAGTTTATAAAACGGGAGATCTTTTAATTCTTCATTCCCATAAAGAGAATTTGAATAAAAGGAAAATGAAAGTCATTGTATCGCATGATGTAGATCATATCACCTGTTTCGAACACAGGAAAGATCTTATTCTTCCGAAGTTTTTCCTCCGGAACCTGATCGAGACCTTCAATGGGACCATTCCATTCAGGGAGCTGATGTTACGTTCGGGGCTCGTCTTTCAAAACCAATGGCAGCATATCGCCGAAGTGATGGAATTTGACCGGCAACAGTGCATCCCGTCCACTTTCTTTGTAGGGGTGAACCAGGGCTCAAAGCTCGCTTATTCTTTGAAAAATGCGGCCTACTGGATAAAAAGAATTCATGAGAACGGGTTTGATGTTGGCGTGCACGGCATTGACTATACGACCATGGATGGTGTACAGAAAGAATTTGAAACCTTCCGGCAGATCCTCCCAAATGTTCCGTTCGGTATCCGGATGCATTACCTTCGACGTAACGAAGATACACTGGGGTTTATGGAGGCTGCAGGATACCGGTTTGATACCTCCATCCGGGTACATGAGTGGCCTTTCAAAACGGGTAACCTTTGGGAATTTCCGCTTCATATCATGGATGGGGATATGATCAACCAGGGAAAAAGGTATGGCAGCAAGTCGTTAGTGCAGGTACAGGATTTTACCCGCAATGAGATTGAAAAAGTTCATCAGAAAAATATCCCATACCTGACGTTGTTGTTTCACGACCGTTATTTTCATTCCAGTTTTTCCTTGTGGAAGGCTTGGTATGAATGGGCTGTTTCCTATTGCAGGGAAAATGGGTTTACTTTTACCAATTATTTATCGGCGATCCATGACCTGGAGTCAGGGATCTCAAATTAAAAAAAGCTTAAAAGTGAAGATCCTTATCCTGACTCAATNNGTCGGATCTGCCCAGAACAGGCTCTGGAACCTGGCATCCAGGTTACGGCAAAAAGGAGCGGAAATAACGGTTCTGACCGGGATGCCGAATTATCCGCAGATGCGGATCCATGAAGGATACAGGAAGAAATGTTATGTGAAGGAGACCCTCCATGACATTACAATTCACCGGTGCTGGCTATATGCAGGAACCAGCAAATCAATTTTTCCCAGGTTGTTAAACTATTTCAGCTTTGTGTTTACTTCATTTTTTACCGGATGGTTTAAACTGGGACGGTTCGATTACATCCTCTGTGAATCTCCGCCCTTATTCCTGGGAATTACGGCCGTTTTATTAAAGAAACTGAAAAGGGCAAAGCTCATTTTTAATGTATCCGACCTGTGGCCGGAGAGTGCCGAAAAGCTGGGTCTTATCTCCAACCGTTTCCTGCTCAATCTAACTACCCGCCTCGAAGAGTTTCTCTACCGGTCTTCATTCATCATAACCGGGCAAACCAAGGGAATTGTTCAGAATATTTCGCATCGGTTTCCGGGAAAGACGGTTTACTGGCTGAAGAACGGCATCGACCTGGCTTCTTACAGCAATCTTACTTCGAAGGATGTTTCCTGGCGCCGGGATTGCGGTTTTACAGAGGATGATTTCCTGTTGCTTTATGCCGGGATACTGGGACATGCACAGGGGCTGGAAGTGATTCTAAAAGCTGCCGATTTGCTGAAGGACAACAAAAGGATCCGGTTCATCCTTGTGGGTGCGGGCCCGGAAAGAAATAAACTGATGAAGATGAAAGAAGCGCTTTCGCTGGATAACCTCTTCTTTTTTGATTCCATGCCAAGGCCTCAGCTATTGAAAATCATTGCCAATGTGGATGTCGCATTGATCCCGTTGAGGAAGATCGATCTATTCAAAGGAGCCATTCCTTCAAAAATATTTGAAAATCTTGCGCTGAGAAAACCAGTTCTGCTTGGAGTGGAAGGAGAAGCAAAAGAACTGTTTATCGACGAGGGAAATGCAGGATTGGCCTTTGTGCCGGAAGATGAACACGATCTTGCAGCGAAGGCAGAAATTTTGTTTAATAACAGGCAACTTGCCGGCGACCTGGGTGAGAACGGATATCATTATGTAAGCCGGATGTTCAATTGGGATAATATTGCAGATGATTTCTGGAATCTTATCAAGCAGTAAAAGGAGAAGATGAACCTAAAACGTCAGAAAATACACAATCAAATCTTTACCTGGTGCTGCATGGCCTTGGTATTCTTCATGCCCATCCATGGTAAAATATTGCCATCCGTAATTTCCTTGATGGTCTTGAATTGGCTGATCGAAGGTAAATTTAAAACTATCCCGTCCATTTTCCGCGAAAGGCATCGGATGATGACCTTTTCATTTGCGGCTCTTTATGTTTTCTACCTCATTGGAATGTTGTATTCCAAAAATATGGATTATGGCCTTTTCGACTTGCAGGTAAAGCTTTCACTGATCCTCTTTCCGCTGATTTTTGCTACAGTTGACCGGGATTTTCCGTTTCAGAAGCTGATGACAGATATATACAAGGCTTTCATCGCAGGCTGTGTGGCAGGAACCCTGATTCTTTTCGGGATCGCCCTGTATGATTACATCCATTCCCAGGACCCGGCGGTTTTCTTCTATACACACTTTTCGAGGTTCATCAATGTGTCCTATCTTTCCATGTACCTGAACCTGGCTGTTTCAATACTGGCTTATTACCTGATCCGGAATGAACATCCGTTGACAAACAAAATCCGGATTTTCCTGGTGGTGCTGGTCTTCTATTTTTCGCTGGTGACCTTTCTGTTAAATTCGAAAACCGGAATCTTTTCGCTCTTGTTCCTTTCCCTTTTGATTATCCTTTATTTCCTGATTGTTCATAGGCAGCTTTGGAAAGGCATGCTGTTACTTTTCTTAGCCGTGATAACATTTTATGCGTTATTCACTTTTCTTCCCACTACCGCTGATCGCTTTAAAAAAACACAATCGGTTTTATCGGAACAGAAACAATCATCCACAAAAAAAATGGAAAGCAACAGTGAACGACTGGATGTCTGGAAGGCGGGGATTGAAGTGATCCGGAAACATCCTGTTTTTGGTGTCGGAACCGGCGACGTGAAAGATGCATTGCTGTCGGAATATCAGAAGGAAAATAAATTATTTGTTTATAATATGCGGTTGAATGCCCATAACCAATATCTCCAGACCTACATCGCATTGGGAATAATGGGTGCGCTTTTACTGATATTCCTGCTTGTTCTGCCAGGGTGGATGGCCATCCGGAGAATTCATTTTATCTACTTTTCCTTTCTTGCGGTTTTTGCATTTAATATTCTTGTTGAATCCATGCTGGAGGTCCAGGCAGGCGTGGTCTATTATGCTTTCTTTAATGCTTTATTATTCTTCGGATGGAAAACGCATAAAAAAAACGGGCACACAACCGTGTACCCGTCT
>PLMO01000009.1 GCA_003142515.1 Bacteroidales bacterium | reverse complement strand
ACAGAGTCACAGAGTCACAAAGTAAAAACTCACCAGCTCGCCAATTCACTAACTCATCAACTTCTTTTTTAATATCCAGGATCTTCCAAATAATCAAGTGAATCGGCCGGGAGAGGTTTAGCTGTTTTCAGAAGCAGCTTAGCCGGCCCTTTCAAGGTTACATCGGGAACCAGGTGATCAAATTCATCCTCGCTGATCTGCCCTTTATTTAACATCTTCCCCGAAAGCAAACGGAAAAAATCTTTTTCGGATTGCCGCAGATGGCCGGTCTCATCGAATGAATACATAAACCATTTTGGCCTGGGGATGATGGAGGCAAGGAAGATCGCTTCCTGCAGGTTCAGCTTTGAGGCATCCCTGTTGAAATAAAAATGCGCCGCCTCATTGGCGCCATAAATATGCGGTCCCAATTCAATTATGTTCAAATAAACCTCGAACATCCTTTCCTTGGTACAAAGTTGCTGGTTTTCGATAAGCCAGACAAGGAGTATCTCTTCCATCTTCCGGGCGATGGTCTTGTTGCGGTTCAGGAATACATTCTTCACCAGTTGCATTGTGATGGTGCTCCCTCCCCTGGCAAATCTCCGTTCTTTAATATTCAGGATCATGGATTCCCGGAAGGATTCGGGAATGAATCCCCTGTGCTGGTAAAACCCGGGATCTTCGGAATTCAAAACCGAGATCTGCAGGAACGGAGAAATTTTATTCAGCGGCCGGAAATCCGGGTTTTCAGGGCCAACACGAAATGACCGTGCCGGCATTCCTCTTTCATAAGCTGTATACTCGAAAGATTCGTTTAGCCGCGTGAGGCCGGCATCGCCATAAGAAAGAACTCCGAACCGGATCCGTTTCAGGTCAACAAGAAACCGCAAGGAATCAGGAAGGGAAAGGTCGACAAAAAAATCAAGGTTGAATGAGAGATTTCCATTTACCTTGATCCCTTTTAAAGTGGAAAACAACCCTTCCGGCAAGGAGGAGAAAAGTTCCCCGGCCGGGAAGTCGGGTTTTATGATGGAAAAGGTTATCTGTTTCGTGGGTTTCGCGCGGTATCGTATGTAAGGATGAAAACTCAGGCGGTTAAAGAATACCTGTGTTGAACTGTCAATTTCAATATAGTCGGATCCGATGTTGACATCATACTCCAGTCCCAGGCGGTCAAATGCGACTTTGTTCGTGGAAATCTTTTCCTGCTGAAGAATCAGGCCTCTGAGGATGATCATCCCCCTGACATGGAAAAGATCATCTCCCTTGTCTTCCTGCGAAAGCCGGAAAGTCAGGGTATCGAACGTCATGGCCGCCTTAAAATTGAAACCAATGAACGGAACCTGGATTTTTTCATTCACCGAAGAATAAAGGCGGAAACCGGCGCTGTGATCCTCGTTGTCAAGGCTTCCTGAAATAATCCAGTTTTTCACCGTATCTCCTTCTGTTACCCTGACCGAAGAATGAAAAGCATGATGGTCAGCCACAAAACGGTCGATATGAAAGGAAATTTCATGCCCGTCTTTTTGATGCGAAACGGTAAGATCTGTTATCTTCAGGGAAGCTGGAATTTTCTCAAAAACAACAGATGACAATCGCAAAAAGGTAGCCGCATAATTTCTTATTTCAAGTGAATCCTCTTTATTTTTTTGTTTCCTTCCTCTGAGCAAAAACTGGTAATTCGTTATCGTGTTAACCTGCTTTAAACTGAGGCGGGTGTTTCTCAATACTAGGTCGTGCGCCACGATCCGGCCGAAGATCAGTTTCCAGAAATTCAGTGAAGCATAAACGGAATCGATGGCTAAAAGTGGTTCGCCGTTTTCCGGTTTCAGACTAATCCCGGTGAGCAGTATATCACTGATGTTACGGATCCTGGCTTTATCAACCTTCAGGATGGCATGATATTCCCGGTTAAATCCGTTGATCTTTCTTTGCAGGTAAAATGAAAAAATATCATTCCGGAGAAGGAAAAAAACAAGAATCATACTGCCCAGGATTCCAGTAAAATAGATCGCCACTTTCTTCAGTTTCACTTTATTCATGGCTCAATATTCTGGATTTTCCTTCTGCTTATCATGAAGGTTGCATACAGCAGTACCCCGGTAAAAAGCACACTTCCGGTAATCAGGAAAACATTATCGGTGGAACCAAACTTCTCATAATCGGCATGGATGACTCCGGTATTCGACAGGTATGAAATGAGGACGGCAGCGCCGTTATTAAGAAAATGAGCAAATACCGGCGCCCAGAGTGTTCCGGTCCACAAGTAGAGGTAGCCGAACATCACCCCCAGCATCATCCTGGGAAGCAGGCCATAGAACTGAAGATGGATAGCAGCAAACAGGAAAGCCGCCAGGAAGATGGCAACATGGATATTCTTAAACCATTCGCCCAATAAACGCTGGAACAACCCGCGAAATACCATCTCTTCCCCGATGGCAGGAATGACGGCAATCATCAGCATATTAACCGCAAATCCGCCCATGGAATGAACATCCAGGAACTTCTCTGTGATTTGCGCAGCCTGGTCTTCCGTTTCTTTCATCCATTTTTCCATTCCCCAAAAAGAAGCCGGCAGTTTCATCATTTCATTCAGTGAAACCATCCAGTTGATCAGTGGAAGGCTTACCATCATGATAATGAGGATCATCAGCAGGATTGATCCGGAGGGAATTCTTTTCATCCCAAAATAACCTGTTGAACTCTGCTCAAAAAGAGTTCCCGCGATGAGTGAAGGAATAATGAACAGGAATATCGATTGAAGGATCTGGAGTTCTTTTAAGAGCGGAATATAGGAAGGGTCATTGACATTGGAAAAAACCAAAATGGCTTTTGCCATATCCGCATGGTATTGGATCATGGCCAGAAACAACCCGACCAGCACTGCCAGAATCAGTCCCACAATGATCAGCATGAGCACAAAGATGATCTTCGTAAATGGAGTAAGGTAGGACAGCCAGGCCTTTTTCATGGGGACCTCCGAAATTCATTACTTTTGCTGCAAAAGTAGTGCTTTTTGGTAAAGATCGCTCACATTGAACTCGGGGATTGTCCGCTGATCATGGCTCCCATGGAAGACATCACGGATATGCCGTTTCGCTCTGTCTGCAAGGAATTCGGCGCCGATCTCCTCATCACCGAATTTGTTTCCTCGGAAGGACTGATCCGGGAGGCCGACAAGAGCACAAATAAGATGAAATTCGGTGCGGATGAACGCCCCATCGGGATCCAGATCTTTGGCGATTCAGTTGAAAGCATGCGGAAAGCGGCCATTATCGCCGAAAGTCATCAACCCGATTTCATCGACCTGAATTTCGGTTGCCCGGTAAAAAAGGTGGTTGTCAAGGGAGGAGGAGCAGCCTTGTTGAATGATCTTCCGAGAATGGCAGTAATGACTGAAGCAGTTGTTAAGGCGGTAAAGATCCCGGTAACAGCAAAAACCCGGCTGGGATGGGATACTGCCAGCAGGAATATCATGGAGATTGCCGAAAGGCTGCAGGATGCAGGGATCCGGGCCATCAGCATCCATGGCCGCACCCGGGCTCAGCTCTATGGCGGTCAGGCCGACTGGACCCTGATTGGCAAAGTAAAGCAGAACCCGCACATATATATTCCTGTATTTGGTAACGGGGATATCACCGGAGCCGTGATTGCAAAAGAAATGAAAGACCGTTACGGGGTAGACGGATTGATGATTGGCCGGGCCGCCGTTGGGAACCCCTGGATCTTTCGTGAATGCAAAGCCTATCTGAATAAGGGGGAACTGATCCCGCCGCCCTCCCTTTCGGAACGGGTGGAAATTCTCCGGATCCATCTTCAGCGATCTGTCGAATACAAAGGTGAAAAGAGGACTATCCTGGAAATGCGGAAATTCTACAGCGGCTATTTCAGGGGAGTGCCTGATTTTAAAAAGTACCGTATGATGCTGATGACGCTTGATGAGATGGACCGGGTGCTGGAGCTTATCAATAAAATAGTTGACCGTTAAGGATCACGGGGCTCAGAACTTCTGTTCCACCAGTTCCCTGAGGCGTTTGAAGGCTACCGATTCGCTTTCCCACAAATTTTTTACCCTCAGCAGATCCAGGAATTCAAGGGCTTGCCGGAGTTCTGTAAAACCATTCAGGGTCTCGATGGTAATGTTGTATTCCCTGAGGTTTCCGTCAAAAAGCTCGTTGATAAAAAGGAATTTTTCATTGATGGAGATGGCGGCTTTCAGTTCCTTTCGTTGCGACGAAAGCCGCTCTGAGGCATAGCTTTTCTCGCGTATCTCTTTCAGTTTCTCGGAAAACTCAACACTTTCAGTGGAAAAAAGATCGATCTCAGACAGGCTTTTAGCTGTGCGGTGATGTTCTTTTTCCAGTGGTTCCGGAGATGCCGTTTCAACCTTAATCTTAACCACTGGTTGCGCTGCCGGCTTTTCATCCGGTTTTGGTGTTTGATCCCTTTC
>PLMO01000144.1 GCA_003142515.1 Bacteroidales bacterium | reverse complement strand
GAATTCAACATAGAAGCGAAATAATTATCAATTGCCTAATGCCTAATGCCCAATGCCTAATGCCTAATGCTCAATGCCTAATGCCTAATGCTCAATGCCTATTGGCTTATAAAGCGAATCCCGTTCCACCGGATCCCTTTTCGCCTCGAGGATCAATGCTTTCATCTCCGAAACCGTCATCCGGGGGTTTTGTTCAGATGCCCCGGCCAGTGAATAGATGCGTGTGGTATCGTTGATGGTGCCATCCATATCATCAACACCGAACGAGAGCGATAATTGGGCAAGCGGCTTTCCGATCATCGGCCAGTAGCCTTTCAGGTGTGGAATGTTATCCAGGAAGATGCGGGCAACGGCATAGTTCTTCATGTCCTCGATCACAGTAACTTCATGGATACCCGATAATTCATTGTTGGTGTTCCTGAATTTCAAGGGAATAAATGCATTGAAGCCTCCATAGCGGTCCTGGGAATCACGCAGCAGGGTCATGTGTTTGATCCGGTGGGTGTAATTCTCAATATGCCCGTAAAGCATGGTTGCATTCGAGGTGATCCCCAGCCGGTGTGCAGTTTCATGGATTTCCAGCCATTTTCTCGACGAAGCTTTGGTTGCGCAGATCTCCTGTCGTATCTTTTCATCAAAGATCTCGGCGCCGCCACCCGGGATGGAATCCAGCCCTGCAGCCTGGAGGAACTTTAAGCCTTGTTCATAGCTGATCCGGGCTTTTTTGATGATGTATTCAAGTTCAACTGCGGATAAGGCCTTGATGTGCAAATCGGGCCGCAGGGATCTGATCTTCCGTAGAAGACCTCCATAATAATAAATATCCTTTTCGGGATGAACAGCTCCCGTGATGTGGACTTCCCTCACATTTTCATCCTGGTTTCTCACGCTTTCAAGCATCTCCTCCACCGTGAGGTCCCATTTTTTCGGACTGAAATGATGGGAATAGGAACAAAACCGGCATTTGTTCACACAGATGTTGGTGGGTTCGATGTGGAAATTCCGGATAAAAAAAACATTGTTTGCATTGAGGCGAACCCTCACCTGCTCAGCGAGCATTGCCAGGAACCCCAGCTCCCCTTTTTCATAAAGGAGGATCCCTTCTTCCGGGAGGATCCGTTCACCTGCAATGACCTTGCATGCGATCTGTTTAAGAGGTGCCGGCACTCTCGAATTGAGAATGAATTGTTCATTGAAAACACTTTCCATCCGGCTATTGTCTGATCATTTTTACTGTGGATACGGATCCGGGAAATGTGATCCGGAGAAAATACATACCGGAAGATAACCCGGGAAAGGACAGGGAAACAGGCGATGATCCTAAAGGAGTAATAGCACCCGACCAAAGGGTTTTGCCCATGAGATTCAAAACTTCAATTTCTGCTGTTTGTCCGGTCCTATCGTCAATTTTAACATGAACCTGATCGGTAAATGGATTTGGAAACAGTTGAATGGTAAAATTTTTGGAAAGGGCAGGAATACCCAGTGACAGGCCATCCAGTTTCTGAATCCCGGTATTGTCGGGATCCAGCCAATCTTTTAACCGTACGGTCGAGTCGGCCCCATTTTCATCCCACGACCAGGAAAATTTCCCATAATAATCCGGTGAGTCCAGGTTCGCAGAATCGCAGGAAGAATCTCCCCCCGTGAGCGTACCCACAATCCTGCCATGATTGTCAAACAAGGGTGATCCGGAAGAACCCCCTTCAGTGACGCCGTGTCCGTTTGGTGTCGCAATCCAGGAAACCCGCCAGTGACAGGGGTTGGGATTTCCAGGGAAATTATCCGTGACTAATGGCTGGTCATAGGTGGAAATTTTTTTCAGATCTCCTCCTGGATGATGGATACCTACACCGGAAGGGCTGGTCGTGTCTTTCCGGTTCCATCCATTGAAATAGACATTAAAGGTATCAGGAATATTCTCATTCAGCAGGACAAGGCAGAAATCAGAACCTGTATCCCCCCCGTTGCCGCCATGTGCCTTGAGGGTGGCACCGGTCATCACTTTCGAATAGGGAGGATAAGGAGGGACCGGATATACGCATGTGGGCGACTCAAAACCGAAATAAAAGATCCATTGTTGAAGATCATCGGCAGTGGCTCCGAATAGGCAATGATCTGCCGTAAGTACATAGGGAACATCATTGTTCCGGACATTATTCACCAGGGAACCTGAACACCAGTAGCCACTCCCGTTTTTCCTTATCTTGATCTGGGTTACACCTTTAATCTCGTCCTGCCAGGCATCTCCTTCCGGGCATTTTACATTCACCTCGCAGTTACCTGTCGGATTTTCAGCCTTCCTATAGTTATCAAGAAAACCAACTCCTCGATATGCATAGTCAATGCTGTACATATGGATCAAAGGAGCAATTCCGATACCGGAAGGTTGGTTGTATTCCAGGATAAACCGTTCACCGGCGATCAGTTCCGTGGCAAAGTAACCCTTACCCACATTGTTCCGGGATGTAAAAGCACCGATCACCTGTGTTTTAGAGGGGTCATAAAGAAATACCTTTCCGCCTTCGGGTAAAACGAATTTATCAAAATAGGCAGAAAGTGCATGAGCGCCGGGAACCGTAACAGAGACCCTCCAGATACGCCCTCCATCAGGAGCCTGTTCCCATTTCCCGGAATTCTCAGGATTGATATCAACGGGAAGAATCACGGCAAAACGATAGGGAGATGGGAACCTTTCATCCTCATTCCGGATCACATCCATATCCGGACTGTTCACACTGATAACATTATGATCATCGGCCGGTAAGGAATAAGCTGTACTTATAGGAACCCCGCCTGAACTCAGTTGTCCCAGTATGATGCAGGACGGTATAATTGCAAAAAAGACCAAAATGATAACTGAAAGATAACTCGCTTTTTTCAAAATTTAATGGTTAAAATTTGTACCGTTTTTTAATTTCCTTTAGCTGATTATTTCTTATTCATTATCTCAGGTTCAATTTACCACCGCAATTTTTTTAACGATCCTGCCTTCTCCCGAATTAATCACGAGATAATATATGCCTGGAGAAAGTCCGGAGAGCGGGATGCTGAAAATTTCATTGGTTATGCGATTCAATGGAAACTCCTTCAGCATGGTTCCTGTTTCATCCAGCAGTGTCATGTTGGTCACATACATTTCTGTCTTACCGAAATTCACAAACGCATGGTCACTTGCAGGATTAGGATAAAGTGTTACGTCGGTTTTGTTGGATGTTTCATCTATACTCAGTGCAGACCCAATCTCAATATCATCGATCATGAAAATAAACTGGTCGTTGGATACACAATTGATGCCGATATAAACGTCCTGGCCGGAAAAGGCAGTTAGCGGAAAACTTTGTTTGGTCCATACATCAGGAGCATCTATGGGAGAGCTGTTCAGCATGACAAAGTCGGCCGGGTTATTGCTGGTTGTGGAAACACCCACATTATACTTCTCAAGGCCGTAGGAGGCATTATACGTCTGTACCCAAAAACGGATGCTGGCATCGCTTCCCATGGTCATTTTGGGCGTGATCAGCCATTTGTTATTTGGATATTGGGGTGAAGAGAAACAGGCGCCAAACTTGAACCCTGAATGTGCCTCCATATATTTCGGGGGAGGCACTGCCTGTGACGGATTGAAACAAATAAAGGCCATCGGAACACCGCTGTTTGGAAAACTTACGGAATCAATCTGATAGGTGGCACCACCATTAATATCATACACTGACCAGGGATCAAAATTCAGGGTAAAATCTGCCAGGCTTTCAAAATCCAGCGACATATAGGAAGGGAAACCGGTAACGGTGATATATCCCACCTTGGTTATCGAATCTGTTTCGCTTCCATCGCTGATCTTAAGGGTAACATTATAGATTCCCGGAAGGTCATAGCGGATGTTTGCAGGATTCTGTTGATTTGCGCCGGAAGGAAATCCTCCTGGGAACGACCAGCTCCAGGTGGTTGGATTTCCTGCTGACTCATCCGTAAAATTCACCTTCTCCCCCGCCCGAATTGTGGTCTTGCTTGCAATGAAATCAGCCGATAAAGAGGAAGAGGAACTGGTCTTCACCTCAAGGTCATCGATCATGAAAATGAATGCATCGGTGGAAACACATTGTATGGCTACATATACTTTCTGATTATTATAAGCAGAAAGCGAATAGGTTTTCTTTGTCCATTTCAGCGGCGCTGTTACCGGTGATGAACCCGAGATCAGGTTAAAACTGGAAGGGTTGTTGTCGGTGGTGGAAACCAGAACATTGAATTTTTCCAACCCATATTGATCGGTATAAGATCGCTCCCAGAAGGAAAACTGCCCGTCGGTGTCTAATTGGATCTGCGGCGAAATGAACCAGTCGTTATTCGGCATGCTGAGGCTTGCAAAGGAGGCTCCAAACCTGCTGCCGGAATGGGGCTGAAGAGCTGTGTCCGATGCCATGGAAGGGCTGACCAGAGCAGGATTGAAAGCAATGAAAGCCATAGGGAAACCGTTGTTCGGGAAGGTATGGTTCTGGATCCCATAGGTGCTGTCGCCATCCACATCCCTTACGGTCCAGGGGCTGAAGGTGAGGGAAAAATCGGAGACTGACTCAAAATCCATGGTCAATGTGCTTGCAGGCAATGAAGGAGCAAGATTGAAAATTGCGCCCTGGGCAAAAGAATAATTGTGCGTGCCGGGCGTAAGGTCGTTGAGATAAAAATAGCCGTCGTCAGTTCCACCTGCTCCCCAGTTAAAATGAAAGAAATCTGTACCCGAGTAACCGTCGCAGATAAAAAACTTTTCTTCCGAACCGCCGTTATTCCCGTAATACAGCAATGGCCTGCCTGTATCCAGTTCCGCCCTGAGCATGGCCACCCATTGATCTGAAGGATAATCGGCCTTCCATTTCCAGGCGGCAGCCGGACTATACCCAAAATAGTTGCGGAAAGCAGTATCGATCAGGGAAGAAACAGAGGCTGAACTGTCCGGTCCATAATTCATCTCCTGACCGACACCGCAATGGTAAATCAGTGTGGAAACCGCATCATTCGAAGCAGACAGGGTTTGCGGCATATTCAGCCAATCGTAGGTTGTGGCGCTGAAGTCCACATAAAGGATTCCATACTCCGGCAGGGTATAGGTGTGGGAATTGAAACCATGGGGCGGGTAATTGTAGTATTTCATGATCTGTGCCATGGCAATAGCCCCGCTGCCTGCATAAGTATGAAAACAGGGTGCCGAGGATGAAACATCGGGAGGACACTTCTCATTGTAATAACATCCCTGATCCCAGGTAACGGTGATCATCGGGTTGACCTGTTTCGCCTGATCCGGCCCCACCACCTTGGCAAGACCAACCTGGCCGATAAAAAGAAATAACAGGAAAGAGTTCAAGCAATTTTTTATACTCATAGAGGAAGAAATAAGAATATTTTCCACAAAGATAACTATTACAGGAAAAAAGAAACCCATTCGGGTAAATTTAGCAAATTGTATTACTTTTGAAACGCTATTTTGTGACTTTGTGACTTTGTGACTTTGTGACTCTGTGACTTTGTGACTCTGTGACTTTGTGACTTTTTCTCCCATTCACTTTTTTATAAACAACCAACGTACACAACCCTTATGACACAAACCCTTGCCATAAAGAAAGAACCGCCTGCGCTGTTTCGCTGGATCGTGCTCATATTCATCAGCTTAGCCATGTTTGGCAATTACTATATCTACGATTGCATAAGTCCGTTGGCTGACGTGTTGAAGACCCAGCTGCACTTTACCGATAGGAACCTTGGTCTGTTGCAGGGAATCTATAGCATTCCGAATATTTTCATGGTACTGATCGGCGGCATCATCATAGATAAAATAGGCACAAAAAAAGCGGCGCTGATCTTTGCATGTCTCGTCTTCCTGGGAGCTCTTTTCACGACCGTTAAAGGAGACATCGTTTTCATGGCTACCGGACGTTTGATTTTCGGTCTTGGCGCTGAATCCATGATCGTTGCCATCACGACGATCATAGCCCGGTGGTTCAAGGGAAAAGAATTGTCATTTGCTTTCGGTCTGAACCTGACCATCGCACGGCTGGGATCATTCCTTGCCCTCAATTCACCTACCTGGGGAAAGACGATGTTCGCCCATTGGCAGAAACCATTGTGGATCGCAGTCGGGGCCGGCCTCATCGCTGTTGTAACCCTGGCTATCTATTATTTCCTCGACATCTACTCAGAAAAGAAATATAACCTTCAAAAAGAAGGAAACCAGGACAAGGTTGTACTTAAAGACTTGTTAAAATTCGGAAAATCCTTCTGGTTCATAACCCTGTTATGCGTCACCTTTTATTCTGCAATGTTCCCGTTCCAGACTTTCGCCGTTAAATTTTTCAAGGACGTTCACCTGGTAGGAATGCCGGTTGACGTTGCACGCGGCATGGGCGGATTCTTATCCAGCCTTCTTACTCTTGCCGCAATGATCCTGACCCCCTTATTCGGTTTGTTATCGGACAAGATCGGGAAACGTTCCTTACTAATGATGTTTGGAGCCCTTCTTATCATCCCGGTATACCTGATCATGGGATATGTCGTCCATGCTGTAAAATTGCCCCAATCAGTGATCAACCTGTTCTCCTCCTCTCAGGAAAGCACAGGTTTCATAAGTGGTGTGGTTTACTTCGGAAATATGATCGCGACTTTGTTCACCTATTTCCCAAATATTGCCATTCCGATGGTCATTATGGGGATAGCATTCTCATTGATACCCGCCATTATGTGGCCTTCTGTGGCCTTGATTGTTGACCATTCAAAGCTTGGAACCGCTTATGGGCTGATGACGATGATCCAGAATATGGGACTTGCAGGTTTTAACCTGTTGATAGGATGGTCCAATGACTTCGCAGGGGCAAGCGCTGCTAATCCAAGCGGATACCACCTTATGATGTGGATCTTCAGCAGCCTTGGATTTTTCGGTTTATTCTTTGCCTATATGCTGAGACGGAATGAACAGGGACCCAATGCTCACGGGCTGGAATACGGCACCAAATACAATAAAAGACCGGTTTAAATCCGTACTTTTGTCATGTTTTACCGTTAATTTTTATTATATTATGAAGATATTGATCGTTGCAGCAACGAGATTTGAAGTTCGCCCGCTGGCCGATAAGTTTGCTTATGTTCAGAAAGAAGATGATAGCTTGGCACATTACCAGTTCCGTAATGACAAGGTAGATATCCTCATCACGGGGATGGGGATGACCCCAACTGCTTTTTACCTAGGAAAGCAACTGCCGGGATCCAACTATGATGTGGTGTTCAATGCAGGGATCTGCGGTTCATTTTCCGATTCGCTACCGGTCGGGAGAGTAGTGAATGTGACCGAGGAAAGTTTCTGTGAACTCGGGGCTGAAAACAATGACCAGTTTATTTCCCTGTTCGACCTCGGGCTGATGGATCCGGATGATCCACCTTTCCGGGCAGGGAAGCTGCTCAACAATTCGACCCCGAAAGGTTCTATACTACGGCGGCTCGACAGAATACGGGGAATCACTGCCAACACCATTCATGCGCACCCTGAAACAATCCGTAAGATCCGGGAACAATTCAACCCCGATGTTGAAAGCATGGAAGGCGCTGCATTTTTTTATGCCTGCCTTACTTCCGGCGTTCCCTTCCACCAGATCCGATGCATTTCGAACTTCGTGGAAGAGCGCGATAAGTCAAAGTGGGACATTCCCCTCGCACTGGCGAACCTGAATAAAACATTGTTTGATATTCTGAAAGAGCAAATAGTGAAGTAGCGAATATGTGAGTAATGAGTAGTAAGTAGTGAGTAGTAAGTAGTGAGTAGCGAGTAGGGATTTTGTGACTTTACAAACTTTATGAACTTTATGAACTTTATGAACTTTACAAACTTTACAAACTAAATTCGTACTTTGTAATTAATTAATGGGGACTGTTATTAAACTTGCTTTCTCTCCCTGCCCAAACGACACATTCATCTTTGCTGCGATGGTGAAGGGCATGATCGATACGGAAGGGCTGGAATTCGATTACCGGATGGAGGATGTGGAAAGCCTGAATCAACTGGCTATGGATGAAGGAGTGGACATGGTCAAAGTGAGTTATCATGCGTTTCTTCATCTCTCCCCTGTATATCGGTTGCTTGACTCCGGAAGCGCATTGGGTTTTGGAAACGGTCCCCTGATCATCAGCAAAAAAAAGTATTCTATCTCTGACCTGGATAATCTAATGGTAGCCATACCGGGAGAATATACCACTGCTCACCTTTTGCTGAAACTTATAGCACCGCGAATCCATCAAAAAAAAATCCTGGTTTATAATGAGATCGAGGATGCCATTCTTAAGGACAAAGTAGATGCGGGTGTGATCATCCATGAGAACCGGTTCACTTATGAAAGAAAAGGCTTGCAGAAGATTGCCGATCTGGGAGAAGAATATGAAAACATGACCCATTGCCCGATCCCGCTGGGCGGGATCATTGCAAAGAAAAAGCTGGGAATAGAAACACTTGATAAGTTGAACCGGGTTATGCACAGAAGTGTGGCTTATGCCATGGAAAACTCCGGAGCAGTGATGGATTTTGTGCGCTGTAATGCACAGGAAATGGAAGATGAAGTGATGCTGAAACACATCCATCTTTACGTGAACAACTATACACTTGACCTGGGGCCGGACGGAAGAAAAGCAATTGCACGGCTGTTTGAACTGGCACTGGAAAGCGGGATTAACGCGTAATGCGTGACGCGTGACAAAATCTTCGATTTATGTACCCATCAAACCTAACCATTGAATCTATCGGCAAGGCATTCCGCCTGGCGCTTGCCAATGGATTCATCCGGGAAGAAGATACGTTGGTCATGTTCCATGATCTCTCCTTCCTGCAGGAACGCATTCATCACCTGAACTCCGTCTTTCCTGCCAGTACCCTTCATGCGGTTGCCATGAAGGCCAACCCGCTGATCCGGATCCTTGAATTTATACATCAACTTGGGGCCGGGGCTGAAGTTGCCTCCCTCGCAGAGTTAAAAATAGCCTTAAAAACAGGTTATACTGCTGAAAAAATCATATACGATTCGCCGGTCAAAACCTGGCTGGACCTGGAGTTTGCCCTGACTGCAGGAGTTCATATCAACATTGATTCACTTGCAGAACTGGAACGTGTTGCAACATTGAAGCAAACGATCGATTCCGGCAGTACCATCGGGATCCGCATCAACCCCCAGGTTGGAGTTGGCACCATCCTTGAATCGAGTGTCGCCGGCGAATACTCAAAATTCGGAATTCCAATCAAGACGGGAAGAAAAGAACTCGTGGATGCATTTCTCATCTATCCATGGATAACCGGGGTTCACCTGCATGTAGGTTCACAGGGATGTTCAAAGGAACTGCTGCTCAGCGGAATTGGTATACTCTACGATTTCGTCAACGAGATCAATGAAAAACGAAAAACAACCGGCTTGCAACCCATTTCCATCTTCGATATCGGCGGTGGACTTCCCGTTTCATATAAGGGTGATCAGATCCCTGTTTCGATGGAAGATTATGCCAGAGCAATTGCGGTCAAATACCCATCACTTTTCACCTCTCACTTCTCACTTCTCACTGAATTTGGCCGCTGGGTGCATGTCAATGCCGGGTGGACCGTCAGCCGCGTGGAATATGTGAAACGGGATTCCGGGATCAATACTGCCATGATCCATGCCGGTGCAGATCTTTTTCTCAGGGAATGCCTGAATCCGAAAAGCTGGCAGCATGAATACAGCGTTTTTGATAAAACCGGGAACCTGAAATCCGGTAAGGACATGAATCCTTATAACCTGGCAGGCCCGCTCTGCTTTTCCGGCGACATCCTTGCCCGTAACGTGGCATTACCCATGATAGAAGAAGGTGATTACCTTGTCATCCACGATACCGGTGGCTATACGCTCAGCATGTGGTCGAGGTACAACAGCCGTCAAACCCCAAGAATCATCGGTTATACCGGTGAAGTGTTTGAGATTCTGAAAGAACGGGAGAGTTTTAAGGAGTTGGAGGGGTTCTGGGGTTAGACAAGCGGACAAGTTAGACAAGCGGACAAGTTGGACAGGAGGACAAGTTGGACAAGCGGACAAGTTTAACAAGCGTACCAGTTAATCATTTTTTTCTTTGAGTGCTTTTATTAATCGACTTAATTGAACTGTAATAATTTTTATTTGTGTTAAAAGAACTTCATGGGTCTTTTTATCTAAAAAATCCAATTCCAAAGATATTAACAGTAATGTTTCAAGTTCTATAAGACTTCCAAAAGATATCCTTAAAAAATAAATGAACTCTTTTGGTTGCATCCTACCGGAACCTTCACTAATGTTTGCTGGCACTGATACCGCAGCTCGCCGTATCTGATTAGTCAAAGAATAAAGTTCTTCTTTTGGAAAACCAGAAGTATTTTTGTAAACATCTGTTACGAGTTTAATACTATTTTTCCAGACTTCTAATTCTTTATGTGTTCCCATATTTCATTTCTTCATTAATCATCTTTTTATAAAAAGGTAATACACTTTCAACAAAATGTTATCAACAACGTTTTACTGCATCCTCTCTTATAAATATCTACCCTGTTCAACTTGTCCGCCTGTCCGCTTGTCTAACTTGTCCGCTTGTCCGTTTGTCCGCCTGTCCGCTTGTCAAACAAACAAATTCTCTTAACTTTACGGCCAGTAAAACAGCAAGCGTATGATCATCGTCACAGGTTCAGCAGGATTCATCGGAAGTTGCTTAGTCAGTAAACTGAACAACAAAGGAATAAAGGACATTGTCCTGGTGGATGATTTTTCAGATGAGATTAAAAACAGGAACATCCGGAATAAATCCTACCTGAAAAAGGTCGACCGGAAGGTGTTTTTTGAATGGCTGAAACAGAATCATTCAAATGTGGAGTTCGTCTTCCATATTGGGGCACGCACAGATACAACCGAATTCAACATGGCCATCTTCGATGAACTGAACCTGAACTATACCAAAACGATGTGGAATGCCTGTTCGGAATATGGGATTCCCCTGATCTATGCTTCTTCTGCTGCCACATACGGAGACGGGAAACTGGGATATAACGATAATCATGATATGATTCCCCGGCTTCAGCCACTGAACCCTTATGGTATCTCCAAAAATGAATTCGACAAATGGGCGTTGAAGCAGGACAAGCAACCTCCCTTCTGGTTCGGATTAAAATTTTTTAATGTTTTCGGACCCAATGAATATCACAAAGGGAGAATGGCTTCGGTGGTTTTTCATGCATTTAACCAGGCGGACAAGCGGACAAGCGGACAAGCGGACAAGCGGACAAGGGAAATGGCGAAATGGCGAAATGGCGAAATAGCATACAAGAATACACTTGGAGATGCTGACGGGGTTGTAAGGTTGTTCAGGTCACATAATCCGGTATATCCCGATGGCGGACAGTTGCGCGATTTCATTTATGTGAAGGATGTTGTAGATGTATTGTTTTTCCTGATGAATCATAAACAAGACTCCGGCATCTACAACCTTGGTACCGGGAAAGCACGTACCTTCGTTGATCTTGCCAATACGGTTTTTTCTGCTCTCAACCTGCCTCCTTCGATTGAGTTTATCGATACCCCTGCCGACATACGCGACAAGTACCAGTATTTTACAGAAGCAAAAATGGAAAAGCTCCACTCCATAGGATATTCCAAACCATTTTACAGCCTTGAAACGGCTGTTGAGGAATATGTTCAAGGTTACCTTGTGGATAGTACCTATTTTTAATTTCTGGTATTCTTCCGGTTATAAAATCCATTGCGTTTTCTTCAATTCTGACATGCTTATCATCTGATTTTCTAAAAGTTAAAAAATGTTAAAAAAAGTTAAATTTTTGTTTTTGTGTATTAGGAATGATAATTAATTATCTTTGACAATTGGTTAGCGTATATTTTCCTTATACAAACCGTTTATTTTAATAAGATCTTAAGATTGGTCTGGTTATTTTATTCGTTATCCGGGGCGTTAACCAACCCTCTCGCTACATATAAACCAAATATATTAACCAGAAAATTTAATAATTGCTAACAAAAAACAAAACCTTATGAAAAAGATTTTTACTTATTCGATAGCGATTCTTTTGCTTTTACTCTGTTCACAGGGTATTAATGCTCAGCCAATTGGAAATTATCTCTTTGCACCCCCAACTACGGTTGCTTTTACACCGCTAGTTGGTTCTACTGTCTTTACTGTTAATGCCGGAGGTGGCTCTCTGGATGATGGTTACTCTTTACCTATTGTCCTCCCGTTTACTTTTACTTTTGGCGGTACCGCACAAACTCAAATAGTGGTAAATACCAATGGATGGCTTTGTTTTGGGACAACAACCTCAACAACAAATTATTCCTCTTTAGCTGGTACCGATAATAATGTAATCGCATTTATCAGCAGGGATTTGAATAATACCGGTGCTGTTTACAGTTATTTAACCACAGGGAGCGCTCCAAACCGTATTTTTATAATGGAAGCTTTGAACTTTTGGAGATATGGTGCTGCTACTGAACTTGGTAATGCCCAGGTTTGGCTGTATGAAACCTCCAATGTTATAGAAATCCATTATGGAACTTTTGCAGTCTGGAGTACAGGTTACACTTGTCAGGTTGGTTTAAGAGGAACATCAACACTTCCTGCTCAGGTCAGATCACTTTCAGGTACCGCCCCTACAACATGGACCGCTCCTGTTCTAGGCAACTCATCGGCCTCTACAATGGATTTAAATGCTCTTCCTGCAAGTGGACTGACCTATCATTTTACTCCTCCTCCTCCCTGTGCAACACCAGCCGCACAACCTACGGCTTTGATCTTAACTCCAACTACAACAACTGTCAATGTTTCTTACACTGCAGCTGTCGGCGTCGATGACTATTTGGTAATTTATAGTTTAAGCAATACATTGTCTGCGACTCCTGTCAATGGGACAACATATGTCCCTGGATCAGCTTTTGGTGGAGGAACCATTGCCTATTACGGGACAGGAAACAGTTTTATTGCTTCAGGATTGACCCCCGTTACAACTTATTACTTTTTTGTTTTTTCAGCGAATGATGCCACCTGTTTTGGAGGACCTTTGTATCTGACGACTTCTCCTTTGACCCTTAGTACAACTACATTGCCAATTGTTCCTATCTCCGGAACCAAAACCATTCCCGGGAATTATGCAACGATTGCTCTCGCTATCGCAGCTATCAATGCAAGTGGCGTTGGCGCAGGCGGGGTAACTTTTAATGTTGCTCCAGGCTATACGGAAACATTTCTTACACCGTTAGCCGGTTATATCAGCCCTACATTAAACCCTCCTACGGTTGCAAACCAGGTATTATTTCAGAAATTCGGGGCTGGAGTTAATCCTAAGGTTACTGCCCCTGTCGGTACCGGCGCATATGACGCAATCATTGCGTTTGCCGGGGTTAATTATGTGACATTTGATGGCATAGACGTGCAGGAAAGTGCGGCAAATATTACTGCTGCAACTCAGATGGAATACGGCTATGCAATTCTCAAAGTTTCTGGCACACAAGGTTCCCAGAATATCACCATTAAAAACTGTAACATTACTTTGAATAAAGCAAACACAAATGTCACCTGGGGTGTTTATTCAAATAATGGAACAACTACCGCTCCTACTACTGCTTTGACAGTGACAGCTGCTACCGGTACAAACTCGAACAATAAGATTTTCAGTAATACGATCTCCAATTGTTACGGTGTTATCTATATGTATGGCTATAGCGATGTGAATTTCCCTTATTTATACTATGATCAGAATAACGAGATCGGAAAAGACGGAGCTAATACCTTTACCAATCTTGGCGGTCTTGGTGGTGGTGCTGCTACAATTTATGGGATGTACCTCTATTACCAGAATGGATTAAAGGTTGCCAATAATGTCTTTTCAGGCTCCCTCACTTCAGGTGTTGGAACATCCGTGTTTGTGATTTATGCTGGTGCAGGTACAAATGCAAATCTTGATATTTATGGTAACTCCCTCACTTTTACCTATACAGGAACGACGTCAACCCTTTACGGAATTTATAATGGTATTGGGTCCAGCGGCGTAAATAATACCGTTAATATTTACAATAATACAGTTACGATCAACTATTCAACAGCGACGACGGGTGGTTTTTATGCGATTTATCAAGGCGCATCTCCGTACAATTTGAATTGTTACGGAAATAATATTATAAACAATGTACTGGGTTCCTCATCTACTGTGGGTACTGGTACATGGGCCGGCTTGTATACTTTTGGCGGAAATTCGAATCCCGGAAGCTTCTGGAATATTTACAACAATAATGTAAATGGAAATTCAAGGGTTCAATCTACCCTCGCAGCAGGTACTTGTTACGGATTATACAATTCTGCTGCCGGTTTTTCTTTAACCGTTTACAACAACAATGTCAACAATAATAGCTGGCCTTCCTCTTCTGCCTGTTATAGTATTTTATTGTCTACCAGTGCGCTGAATATGATCGTAAGGAAAAATACCGTAAATGGTAATTCCAAACCCAATGCGGTGACCAATGTCATGCCACGGTCATCCTCATTATATGGAATGTATGTCTCCAACAGTCAAATAAACAACACAACGATCATTGACAGTAATACCGTTTCCAACCTTACCAATACATGGGGTGGACAGGTGATGGGTCTTTATAATGGTTTTGGAAGTTCAGGAACCGGGAACATTTATTCAAATAGTATTTTTAATCTGACATCAAATGACCAGGCAATCTTTGGTATTTATAATGTTTCCGGTCTGACTAATAATATCTTTAAAAATAATCTTTATAACTTCTCAGCCAGTATCGGTGACTCCGGTTCGTATTATGGCATTTGCACGGGCTCTACAACGGCTTATTCTGTGACAAATGTTTACAATAACTTTATTTCCGATCTGAAAGCGCTTCAGGCTGTGAATTATCTCTGTGCCGGTCTTTACTTATTTACTGGCGTCGCCACAGGAACCTTTCGGTATTACTATAATACTGTTTATCTCAATCAAACACCTACTGCCGGATCGCCTGCTACATGTGCAGTATATGCAAGTACCGTCCCGATCCTCGATATGAGAAATAATATCCTGGTCAATAATTCTGCTATTTTAGGAGGTGGGATAACCATCGCCTACTGGCGTTCTTCTGTGGCACCAGCGACTTACTCAAACTTCTCCAATTCAAACTGTTTTTATGCAGGTACACCGGGGGCTTCCAATCTTATCTATTTCGACTTTACCAACTCCGATCAGACCATTGCAGCCTACAAGCTAAGATTCCCCCAGGAGGCTACCTCATTTACAGAGGTCCCTCCCTTTGTAAACGTTGCTTCGACTCCTTATAACCTCCATATGCAAACTACCGTGGCAACCCAGTGTGAAAGCGGAGGACAACCCATAACGACACCAAACATCACGACAGATTATGATAATCAGGTTAGGTCTGTCACTACTCCGGATGTCGGGGCTGACGAATTTGCAGGAATAATGAACGATCAGTCTCCACCAACAATTAATTTTACACCTCTGACAAACGGACCCGTGGCTGTTACACGGTCTTTCCCGAATGTCAGCATTCTAGATCCAAGCGGGGTCAATACCGTATCAGGTTTAAGACCCAGATGTTATTACAAAAAAGCGACAAATGCCAATACTTTTAATGATAACACTCCCGCAACGGATGGGTGGAAATGGGTAGAAGCAACCGGAACTACTTCTCCATTTACCTTCACCATAAATTACGCTCTTCTCCAGGGAGGGTCGGTAGCTAACGGCGATATCATTCAATATTTTGTTGATGCCCAGGATCAGGCTGCCTCGGTACACGTCGGCTTAAGACTTGGGAGCTTTACTTTACAACCAGCAACCGTAAACCTTGCAGCAGCAAATTTCCCGATTAATGGAACCATTTACCAGTACACAATAGTACCAAATTCAATAAGTGGTACTATTACTGTTGGAACCGGAGGAAACTATCTGAACCTGACAGGTGCAACAGGTCTTTTCCAGGCTATTAATGCAGGTGTTGTCACCGGCAACATCACAGCCAACATCATCAGCGACCTGGTTGAAGATGGAACCAATGCCCTTAATCAGTGGATTGAAGATGTTCCAAATTCAAATTATACCCTGACAATACAACCCAGCGCAGCAACATTGAGAACAATTGCCGGAAGTTATGTCGGAGGTTTGATACGCCTTAATGGCGCTGACCGGGTGACTTTCAATGGCAATTTCTCCGGGGCAGGCAATTGGCTGACTTTTAACAATACTGCTTCCGGTACAGTGGCCGTTTTCCAGTTGCTGAGTCTTGGAACTACCCAGGGAGCAACGAATAATACTATTCGCAATTGTAATATCAAAGGCGGATATGATCCAACTCTTGTAACAACTGTCTATGGCATTTTTGCCGGTGGCGCTTCACTCGGAACCGCAGGTGATGATAATGATAATCTAACCATTACAGGTAATGTGATCACAAAAGTTTATTATGGTCTATACATATATGCCAATTCGACCGGTTTCAATGATAACCTTTTGATCACCAATAACACCATTGGATCGTCAGTAGCTACGGAGTATATAGGATATTACGGAATATACATTTATGGAGCAAATGCGCCGGTTATCACTGGAAATGAAATATTTAATATGATAACCACCGTCACTTCAGCCTCCATTGGTATAGAGATCAGCAGCTATGTGAACAATGGCATTATCTCACAAAATAAAATACATGATATCCAGAATAATAATTCCGGTGGTTGGGGCGCTTATGGTATTGATTTTAATTCCACCACATTCAATATTGGAAACCAGATCAGCAATAATTTGATCTATAACATCACTACCACTAATTACTCGGCTGCAAGTACAACCTACAATCCTTTTGGGATCCGGTTATTAGGGGGAAACGGTACGAAAGTTTATTTTAATACGGTAAGAATGACGGGAACCCAATTCGCATCGGGCTCAAGCGGGACTTTATCGGCAGCTTTGCTGATAGGATCTTCTTCTGTGGCTAATGCCGATATCAGGGATAACCTTTTCACAAATAACATCATCGGATTAGCGTTATCTAAATCCTATGCAATATATATTGTTACAGGAACACCACTGGGAACTATTAACTATAATGATTATTATGCTTCCGGCACATATGGTGTTTTAGGATATTTAGGAGCGGATGTTCTTACACTTCCCGCCTGGCAATCCGTAACAACCCAGGATGTAAACTCTCTGACTATTGATCCGGCTTTTGTTTCGGCAACCGACCTGCATCCTACAGCTGCAGGGTTGATGAAGACGGGAATTTACCTGGCTTCAGTTCCGGTTGATTATACCGGCGCCGGCCGTACGAACCCACCTGACATCGGGGCTTACCAGTTCTCTGCAAACCCTGCAGTAGTGACAACTGCAGCAAGTCTTATTACACCAACTACAGTTACTTTAAATGGCACCATCAATGCAAATAACGCAATAGTCACATCAGGATTTGAATATGGCCTTACGGTTGCATATGGTACATCTGTTCCAGGAGTACCCTTAACTGTTACCGGTTCGACTGTTATCAATATCAGTGCAGCATTGACAGGACTGGCACCCTGTACCATTTATCATTTCAGGGCTAAAGGAACAACCGGTGGTTTAACGGCTAATGGAGGGGATCTGACTTTTTCCACCGTATTTCTACCCATCGCTACATCCCAAGCTGCAACCGCTGTTACAGGGACCACAGCAACTTTAAATGGGACTGTAAATGCCAACAATCTTTCAACAACTACCTCGTTTGATTATGGATTAACGACTGCTTATGGAACCAATGTCCCCGGAGTACCCCTGACAGTAACCGGAAATACAGCACAAGGAGTAACCGCCGCAATAACCGGTCTTCTCCCCGGAAACACTTATCATTACAGGGTCAACGGTGTAAATGCCTGCGGAATAACAAACAGTACGGATATGACCCTTAACACACCAGCCATTGCTCCTACTGTTGTAACCACTGCAGCTACCGGGGTTACTATAACCGATGCAACATTAAATGGTACGGTAACTGCCAATGGAGCCAGCACTACCGTTACCTTTGAATATGGTTTGACTGTTGGCTATGGAACTACCGTTCCTGGCGCCCCCAGCCCTCTCACAGGAAATACCGCAACAAATGTCAGCGCATCCATTACAGGTCTTTTGGGGAACACCACTTACCATTTCCGTGTCAATGGTGCAAATTCTGTCGGAACCACGAACGGGAATGACATGACTTTCATAACTGTATGCCCGATTGCAGGACCTGCAGGTCCGATCACCGGTCCGACACAGGT
>PLMO01000061.1 GCA_003142515.1 Bacteroidales bacterium | reverse complement strand
ACTGCGAAACTTGAGTTACTTAAATTCAATTAATTGGAAGTCTGAGGAGTCTGGTGGCCTGGGTGGAAGTACACGATGGTATGACATTAATTATACTATAGAATGCCTGCGTTTTTCTCTTTTTCCGGAATTTCTTATTGGTAAAAAATACCAATTCTTTTGCAATTTATCACCCTTCTTCAGTTTAATGATACATTCTTCAAAGAACGGCACAAGTTGGACCTATAACCAAAGTGAACGTATTGAAACAGGATCTGCAAGTGATGATATTACAAAATTTGATTTCGGCATCAAGGAAGGTATGGGATTTGGTTATGCTGTGAAATCATTTTTAGTTTTATCAATTGAAGAAAATGGCAGTCTCGGAATTTGGAATATCAATAAAGCCAGTGCAGGAGATGTAAATTCTGCTGGTCTTAGCATTTTCTTTTGTCTATCATTCATTATCCCAAAGAGCAAAACAGAAGAACAAAAATAAACCAAATAATTCCCTTTGTTAAGAATCAATATTAAATTGCACATAACATGCTGCTAAACCACAACAAAACCAGCGTTATTAGTACTTTTCAAAGGCTCTACCTTTGATGCGTTTAGCGGCCATGCGTTATGGGCAAGTTTAATACACTAAAACGGTAGTTGGACATACATGAGAACCGCCAAGATTTTTTGCAACACTTTCTTACCTGCTAAAAATAAACAGAATATAAAAGTAGAGTCCAGAAACCACTAAAAAAAACGGGGCGACACCGAAAAGCCAAACGAGTAGGAACTTTTAAATATGCATATATGAAAAAAATAGTTTTAATTTCAATGGCAATCTTAACCATTATGACTTGTTATTCTCAAACGGAAAAAGGAAAAAAGTTCATAGGTGGACAATTTAACCTTTCTGGTAATACTAATTCATATCTAGATACTTTATATAAATACGACAACAATTCATTCGGATTTCAAATTGATCCTGGTTTTGGATTCTTAATCATAAACAACTTTGCTATTGGTTGTGATATAAAATTCGGAATTTCTGATATAACTCAAAATATTGAATATCCAAGTCAAATACATTCAAAAAGCACTATTAAATCTACTTCTATAAGTTACGGTGTAGGTGGTTTTGCCCGCTATTATAAAAAGATTGTTGATCGGTTTTTCATTTTCGTAAACGGTGACGTATCTTATATGTATCAAGAACAAAAGTTAAAATATTCAAATAATGATCCCAATTATATTTATCCTGCAAGTAACCCTGCAAATCAAAAAGTGCAGGTAAATAATATTTCTGTTGTTATCTCTCCTGGCTTGGTATATTTCGTAACTTCAAAACTTGGAGTGCAATTTGTTTTTGGTAACATTCATTACACCAATTCCACTTCTAAAAATAAAAGTTTACTTTACGACAATCATAATAATGCCAATAATTATGGCATTAACATAAATCTTTCAACACTTTATTTAGGACTTAATTACTATTTCTAAGGAAATTAGACCTGCCCATAACGAGCCGGCAGCCTTAATCCCGGTCTTGTTATATGGATAGTTTCCTTGATAACGATTACAAGACCGGGACTGCGGCTACCGGCGGGGAGTGTGTGCCTTGACTTATTCCCCTGAACAAGGAATAAATGCTGTACAAATGATGGAAGGCTCTTTGAAAATTGAGTAAGTGTGCGGAGGTCAAGCGAACCGACTGGCCGGCCTTACCTACCGAAAAAGAGAAATGGACTTCTGTAAACGATTGTCAGGAGTAGTTTACAAACCACCTTATGCCGCATCGGGCGGAAACTCCTTTTGTTGTGAACGATAAGGAAAAGCGAGGGCAATGATCCTTGCAGGTGTGTATTGTCGAGCTGAATTGAGTGAAACAGCGATTGAAGCCTCGTAAACGACAATAGATGATTTCAAAACCGGGTAGCTATGCTCATACCCGCGACTAAGTGTAATTGGTGACCTGATTTCCGGTTATACGGCATCCGGGGTAAAGCTGGTTCTGTGGGAACGTTGAGGCGAAATTCTTTTACGTGACCCGACTATCAGATACCCTTTGACTTCATTTTTCCAAAGAAACTTTACAAATGAAAACAACGGACAGATTAATTTCTGCAAAGCCGTTTCTGCTAATGTTTCTGTAAAAGTAAAAGAGAGTTACAATTTTTTTTTATTTGGTATACATCATATCTACTTTATATCTGTTTTTAATCCGAATGCATAACTCTTAACAAAATGTTGTAGATGATTTTACACCATATACCAAATTTTCTATCAAAAAAATTCGTTTATTTATTTTTTACTAAAAAATTCATCATTCAATAAACGGAGGTAGCCGAAAATCCGATCAAAGAATAGACAAACAAATTAAAACAATTATATAGTTATGCAACAATGGATAAAACGAGGAATGCCTCAGAATGTAACTGACGGTGTGGATTTCCCTACCGCTACGCTTGACCGTGCTGGGCACATTGTAGTTTGTAATGAATCGTTACAAAATAATGGAACTGTTAGTGATAGCGCTCTCTGTATTTCAACAGGACCGGCCTATGGATGGTCTATAATAAATTCAGCGTTTTACCCCGGAGGTTATCTAAAACCATTTATTGATGGATTCATTAAATAATCTTCAGAACAAATCATACATATTTTTACCTGGAATTTATTTTAAGTACTATTCAAACCCAAAAACAGAATCTATGAAAAAATTGATACTATTGTTATTTGTTTTGTCAATGCCGGCAATCATGTTTGCACAGATGGAAGCCGGAGCATTCAATCTCACAGGGGGTGGATATTCCACTTCAGTTATTACCGATTACCAGTGCATCGGGATAAACCCGGCCAATCTCGGGTGGACAAGGAACAACAATCACTGGAATATCGGTTTCTTTGAATTCACGGGTTCAGTTTATTCCGAGCCACTTGACCGTAATGCCGTTTACAACGAACTTTTTAACAACAACATGACATTGACCTATGCCCAGAAGCAGCAGGCAGCAATTGATTTTACCAATAAACGGATGATGGGAGCTGCTGATATGACTTTATTCGGGCTTTCATATCAGGATGATAAGGTCGGGGGCTTTGCATTTTCAATACGCCAACATGGCATGTGGAATTCAGTTCTTAATAATAAAGCGGCCTCATTTCTTTTCCTGGGATACAACGATCCTTACTTCGATTCCGTTCCGCGCCCTGTCGAGCATGGAGATACCGTTGGATACAGCACTCATCCGAAGAAAGCATCGGTAGTATACCAGGGAACCAATGCCTCATTTGTATGGAACATGGATTTCAACCTGGGGTTTGGCCGCGTTATTATAGACAAACCGGATTTTAAATGGTATGGAGGCATTGACGTCAGGTATATTGTTGCCTATGCCGGTGCCATGTACCACCAGGTTTCGGATGGCACAGTGGACGGATTCTCATCACTCAGTCCGTTGTTCGAAGTTAAATATAATACACCTACACCTTCCGCCATCAGCGGAGGAGGGATGAAACAGGTTGGGACAGGCTGGGGAATCGATATTGCAACTTCATTCCTGATAAAAGACAAGTTGAGGATAGGCCTCTCGCTTTGCGATATCGGGCAGGTCACTTATAAGGGCAATGTGTATGAAGGGAGGGATGTCCCGGTTTGGAGGATGAGTACTGCCGGTATTAACAACTATAATATCTTCGCCCAGGGCCAGCTGATTAGTGCTGATAATCCTCCGGGTGATTCTTCAATGTGGGTGGGGTTAAAATCAAGGAAATACTCTTTGCCAATGAATTTCCGCGGCGGAGCTAGTTACAGGATTATTCCCAAGGTGGAAGTTGGGCTTGATTTTTATGTTCCTATTACCAAAGCTGTTCCCGGGTGTTATGATCGCATGATCTTCGGTATGGGTTGTCATTATTTTCCAGCCGAGTGGGTAGATCTTTCCCTTGGAATGGTCACCGGTGGACAGTTTGGCACCAATATGCCGCTTGGGGTTACCTTTAAACCCTTTTACAAAGAAACGACCTGGGAGATTGGTTTTGCCACCCGCGACGTCATCACATTCTTTAATGCGAAAAACCCGACAGTTTCAGGTGCTTTTGGGTTTATGAGGTTTAGTTTCGGACAGAAGAAAAGTTCTTAAAACCTTTCCTTTACAAGAATACCAATTATAATTTCAGGGAAACCATAAACTGGTCAGCGGGCAGCATGGGGCCATAGGCTCTCGCGTAACTAAACGAAAGATCGGATTTGAAAATAACCGATAGTTTATATTTTCTTTTAAACGAAAAACGTTCTCCTTTGAATTTTTATCATGTGAGTGATCATCATAAATGACTGCTACTGCTCTTAAACCTAATTCAGCTCTCCATTCTTGTTTTTCTATGTTAATAAGATCTCCTTCTCTATTTTCAATGTCAAGTATTTTTTCCATACAGATTTTTTTTCGGGCTGTTTGATTTCAACGATGAAGCCTAAAGGTAATTCTGAAAAAGAATGCTTAATTAGCCTGTGAATATTGGGGAATTCGAATATTGGACAATAAGGAAATAACCTTGTAAGTTTTATAAATGTTTGCATAAACCAAAAAAGCCATTACAAAAATAAATTGTAAGTGGCTTATTTCCAAGTGACTCCGGGGGGATTCAAACCCTCAACCTTCTGATCCGTAGTCAGATGCTCTATTCAGTTGAGCTACGGAGCCGCATTAAGGCTGCAAAGGTAAATTTTTTTCAGGGATTTGCAAAAAGGGCAGATAACGGCTATATCTTTTTTGAGGTGATGGAACTTGAAGGAAGGGGAAGACAAACATATTTACGATTAAACGATTTTAGAGTTACGAATGAATTGTGAGATTGACGATCGACGAAATATTGAAAAATCGTAAATCGTAAATCAAAAAATTCCCTCTGAAATCGTAAATCGACTAATCGTAAATCAAAAAATTCATTCTGAAATCGTAGATCGTCCAATCGTAAATCAAATCATGTTCCCAACACCTCAAAAAAGATATAGCCCGGATAACAATGGCCTTAAATTTTGTGTTTCAAAAAAAATCTTAACTTTGCAGGTTTACTGCTGGTCTTTCCAATTTGGAAAGGCCTTGATTTCCTACGTAACAGTTAAAGGAAGGTGTGATGATCATTATTGGAAACCGAAAACTGACAGTCGGCGATTTTTTTAAAGTGTTGTTTGAAGGGGAGAAAGTCGACATCGATATAGAATCCCGTCAAAAAGTTGCTGAAGATTTTGAATTCCTGAAAGAATTTGCAAAAGGAAAAGTGATCTACGGTATCAATACCGGGCTGGGTCCTATGGCCCAGTTCAAGATCAACAACAACAGGGAACTGGAACTGCAATACAACCTGATCCGCAGCCATGCGGCAGGATGCGGGTCTCCCCTGCCCGATATCTATGCCAAAGCCACCATGCTGGCCCGCATTAATACACTGGTTCAAGCCAAATCAGGCATTCATCCCGAAGTTGTGGAATTGCTGAAAGAGATGATCAACCGGGATATCAACCCTTATATCCCCGAACATGGAGGTGTTGGAGCCAGTGGTGATCTTGTACAGCTCGCACATGTGGCCTTAAACCTGATCGGAGAAGGAGAAGTTTCCTACAAAGGAGCCTTACGTCCTTCGGCAGAAGTTTTCAAGGAAGAAGGCCTCACCCCTATCCGCATGCACATCCGCGAAGGACTGGGACTGATCAACGGCACTTCTGCCATGACCGGGATCGGAATGATCAATGCCATTCATGCCCATAACTTGCTGGATTGGTCCACCCTTGCATCATCAATGATCACAGAGATCGTGGAATCGTATGATGATCATTTTTCAGATGGGCTGAACCGCGCAAAATCGCACCACGGCCAAAGGCAGGTGGCCCGTACCATGAAATTCATTCTGAAGGACAGCCAGTTGATCCGCCGACGTGCCGATCATCTTTACAATAACGACAAGACGGTTGATGTTGAGGTATTCCAACATAAGGTTCAGGAGTATTATTCGCTGCGATGCGTTCCCCAGGTTCTCGGGCCTGTCCTGGACACGATATATTACGCTAATCACGTCCTCATGAATGAGGTAAACTCCACCAGCGACAATCCCATCATCGACGGGGAACACCACAATGTTTACCATGGCGGTAATTTCCACGGGGATTATGTTGCACTGGAGATGGACAAACTGAAGATTGCCATTACCAAGTTGTCTATGCTTGCCGAAAGGCAGCTGAATTACCTGATGAACCCGAAGCTGAACGAGAAATTGCCACCTTTCGTAAATCTTGGCAAACTCGGTCTCAACCTCGGTATGCAGGGAGTCCAGTTCACTGCTGTTTCAACGGTTGCCGAGAACCAGACGCTTTCATTTCCGATGTATATCCACAGTATTACCAGTAACAATGATAACCAGGATATCGTAAGCATGGGCACCAATGCTGCCCTGATCGCGAAAAAGGTCATCGATAACTCATACCAGGTGCTGGCAATCGAGATGATCTCCATTCTCCAGGCGATTGACTATCTTGAGATCAAGGAGCGGTTATCCTCCTATTCCCTGAGTAAATACCTGGATCTGCGGCAGATCGTTCCGAAATTCACGGAAGATTCGATCAAGTACAAGGACATCCAGAATATCGAACAATATATTATGGAGAACAAACCTCAGTTTTCGGTTGAAGAATGAGCCTGTTTCTCCTTTACTAAAAACCCACCTTACCATGAGATATGCGCTCGTAACCGGAGGTTCAAGAGGCATCGGAAGAGCTATTTGCTGTAAACTTGCAGAGATGGGTTTTTATGTGCTGGTCAATTATAATTCCAGTCCGGACGAAGCTGCAACCACGCTAAACCTCGTAAAAGAAAAAGGAAGCGACGGGGAACTGCTGAAGTTCAATGTAGCCCGGCAGGAAGAAGTTGAAACCGGACTCAGTGAATGGCAGGCCCGCAACGAAGGAAAAGTCATCCAGATCCTTGTCAACAATGCAGGAATACGCAAGGATGCCCTGGTGATGTGGATGAAGAATGAGGAATGGGATGATGTGCTCCAGACCAATCTGAACGGGTTCTTTTATACCACACGTTTTCTCATAAAAGATATGCTGATCTCCAAATTCGGAAGGATCATCAATGTTGTTTCCTTATCCGGGATAAAAGGATTGCCGGGACAGGCCAACTATTCCGCCGCAAAGGCAGGTGTGATTGGCGCAACAAAAGCACTTGCTCAGGAAGTGGCCAAGAAAAATGTTACTGTCAATGCCGTTGCACCAGGGTTCATCCAATCTGACATGACCAAAGACCTGGATGAAACCCAGCTAAAGACGCTGATCCCGATGAACCGTTTCGGGAGACCGGAAGAGGTTGCCGAGATTGTAGGATTCCTGGCAAGCGACAAATCTTCTTATATAACGGGAGCGGTGATTAATGTGAATGGAGGGCTTTACACGTAATATTGGAATGCGTGAATTCGGGAATGAGGGAATTATTTTTTTACTTAACACTTAACACTTAAAACTTAAAACTTAACACTGTAAACTGTTGTCTTAGCTGATGAAGCGCGTTGTTATTACCGGAATGGGTATTTATTCTGTGATCGGGAAGAATCTCGGTGAGGTTAAAAATTCATTATACGAAGGGAAGTCGGGGATCATATTTGATCCGGTTCGCAAGGAAATGGGATTCCGTTCTGCCCTTACGGGCATGGTTGAGCGGCCGGTGCTCAAGGGTATTCTTGATCGCCGGATGCGGGTAGGGCTCCCGGTCCAGGGGGAATATGCTTACTTGGCAACCATTGAGGCGCTGAAGAATGCCAGGATCGATGCCGCTTTCATGGAAAAAAATGCGGTTGGCATTCTTTACGGAAATGACAGTTCCGCCCTTCCGGTCGTAGAATCGGTGGATATCCTCCGCAAGAAGAAAGATACCATGATGATCGGATCGGGATACATCTTTCAATCAATGAATTCTACTGTTTCGATGAACCTCTCGGTGATTTTCAAGTTCAGGGGAATCAATTTCACGATCAGTGGCGCCTGTGCCAGCGGATCGCATGCAATCGGCATCGGGTATCTGGTCATCCGCCAGGGATTGCAGAAAGTCATAGTATGCGGGGGTGCCCAGGAAATCAACCCGGAGTCGACTGCGAGTTTTGATGCGCTGAACGCATTTTCCACGCGTGAATCGGAACCGCAGAAGGCATCGAGGCCTTTCGACCGTGATCGCGACGGCCTGGTTCCAAGCGGCGGAGCTGCAACTGTTATTCTTGAGAGTTATGAATCCGCTGTCAGAAGAGGAGCCACGATCTTAGGCGAGGTTGCCGGGTATGGATTTTCTTCAAACGGGGAACATATTTCCCTTCCCAACGTTGACGGACCTGTTGCAGCCATGAAGTTATCCCTGAAAGAAGCCGGGATGGATGCTTCGGGCATCGATTACATCAATGCACATGCTACATCCACTCCTGCCGGCGATGAAAATGAAGCCATAGCCATCGATCAGATCTTCGGGAAGTCACGCCCGTTGGTGTCGAGCACAAAATCCATGACGGGACATGAAATGTGGATGGGCGGTGCAAGCGAGATCGTCTATTCGACGCTCATGATGAACCATCATTTTGTGGCGCCCAATCTTAACTTCGATAATCCCGACAAAGCCACTGCACGCCTGAACATTGCCTCGAGTACCATCCCTTGCGAGATCCGGGCATTTCTGTCAAATTCCTTTGGATTCGGAGGGACCAACTCCTCCCTGGTCATACGAAAAATTAATGGGTGATTTCAGAAAAAAATCGTTATTTTTGCATCAAACAAACTGCGTTGAATGATGCAAAATGAGGAGATCATAAAGAGAATCAATCAATTACTTATTGAAGAAATCGAAATCGACGAAGTCCAGATTTCCCCTGCTGCCGATCTGAAAAAAGATCTTGGAATAGACAGCCTTGATTTTGTTGACCTCTTTGTAATCATCGAGAATAACTTCGGTTTCAAGATGAAAGCCGAGGAGATGTCGGATATTAAAAAACTGGATGATTTTTACAACTACGTCATCCGAAGAGTTCATTCAAATTAATGATTGATGTCATCATGGAAAGGCAAAACACGAGGGGGTGTCCTGGGATATAAGATCTTCGTCTGGACCTTAAAGCACCTTGGACTCTCGTTTGCCTATTTCCTTCTAATGTTCGTAGTTACCTATTTCATCTTCTCTTCCCGGAAAGCATTCCGTTCCATTTATTACTATTTCCACAAAGTATTGGGGTATGGTGTTTTCCATTCNNATAAAGGCGGTTTGCTGATCAGCGGACACATCGGGAACTGGGAGATCGCCGGCCAGCTCCTGAACCGGCTTGAAAAGAATATCAATATCATTCTGTTTGACGCAGAGCATGAGCAGATCAAGGGTTATTTATCGGATGTATTCACGAAACGCAGGGTCAATTTCATTATCATCAAGGAAGATTATTCACATTTGCATGAAATCCGGCAGGCGCTCGAACGCTGCGAGATCATCGCCATGCATGGCGACCGATTCATTGAAGGGAACAAAGTCTTTCGCATGAATTTCCTGGGACAGCCGGCACTCTTCCCTGCCGGGCCCATGAACCTTGCAGCCCGTTTCGGGGTACCGGTTTCCTATGTCTTTGCAGTGAAAGAGACCCGTAAACATTATCATTTTTATGCTACCCCGTTACGCAATGTTGAATTTTCAACGAACCTGAAGAAAAGGGAAGTCATCCTGAAGGAGGCTGTGGAGGCCTATGTTTCAGCATTGGAAAAGACCGTAAAATGTTATCCGCTCCAATGGTTTAACTATTATAACTTCTGGGAAACACAGGCAGAACCATCAATCCATCAGAAGTAAGGAAAGCATGAATAAAAGAAAACTGCTGCTCGTTTCTGCAAATCAATATGCAGTTCCTTACCCGGTTTACCCGATCGGGCTTTCCTATTTGCAATCCTATCTTTCTTCACGATTACCGCATTTTGAAATATGTATTTTCGATTTTAACTTTCATACCCTTGAGTCTTTCCGTGAATTCCTTCTCTCCTATCAACCGGATTATACAGGGATCTCCTTCCGGAACATTGATGATGTGGATTCGACCCATAAAACCTGGTTTCTGCAGGGATACAAGGATATCGTTGAGGTGCTAAAAAAATCTGTTAACACACGCATCATCATCGGCGGTTCAGCATTCTCCATTTTTCCGAAGGAGTTATTTAAGTTCTTTCAGCCGGAATTCGGAATCCACGGTGAAGGAGAAGAAAGCCTTTTTCACCTTCTTCAATGCCTGGAGAACAAAAAGGATTTCTCAGCCATTCAGGGACTGGTGTATAGGAATTCCAGTGGGATCCAGATGAACCCGAGAAACCACTTTCTCCGGCAATTGGATCTTTCCTTTGATAACAACCTCCTTGATTTTTACTGGGGAAAAAGCGGGATGCTCAATATCCAGACCAAAAGGGGTTGTCCGCACAAATGCATTTATTGCACCTATCCTCTGATTGAAGGAAGCAATGTCAGGACATTGAATGCAGACAGGATCGTTGAAACCCTTTCTGATCTTTATTTCAACAAAGACATCAATTATGTGTTCTTCACTGATTCGGTATTCAACATCAGCGATCATTTCAATATTGAATTGGCTGAGAAAATCCTGAAGAGAGGATTAAAAATAAAATGGGGGGCATATTTTTCTCCGCACAGAATGGATAAACAAACGTTGCAGCTTTATGCAGATGCAGGGTTGACTCACATTGAATTCGGGACGGAATCGCTTTCTGATACCACATTGAAAAATTACGGAAAACATTTTACTGTTCAGGAAGTCGTGGATGTTTCCGACCTCTGCAATGAACTCAGTATTTATTTTTCCCATTTCCTGATCCTGTGCGGCTATGGAGAAACGGAAGAAACCATCAACGAGGGATTTGAAAACTCGAAACGGTTTAATAATACGGTCTTTTTTCCTTACATCGGCATGCGCATTTACCCGGGAACCCGCCTGCAGGAGTATGCAATAAAAGAAGGTGTCATCCGGGTGGATGATGACCTGCTGGAACCGGTATATTATTTGGCTCAAGGGATCAATTACGAAACACTAAAGGAGAGAGCCGATAAAACCGGGAGAAGGTTTGTATTCCCGGATGAAGATGTGATAACGGTGATGAATAAAATGCGGGACCATAAAAGAAAAGGAATGCTATGGCATCATCTGAAAAAATAATAGCGACAGAAGAAACGATCGGGCAATACATCCCGCAAAAGTCTCCTGTCATCATGATCGGAAAGTTGCTGGAGGTAACCGATACTAAAACGGTGACTTCCCTGCTTATTAAGGATGATAATCTGTTTTGCAGCAAGGGGCTTTTCAGGGAACCGGGATTGATTGAAAACATGGCCCAGACTGCGGCAGCCGGAGTGGGATACATTTCGAAGGAGTCGGGGAAAGAGCCCCCGCTGGGGTTTATCGGTGGACTGAGAAACCTGCGAATATATGAACTACCCAAAGTGGGCAGCGAGATCAGAACAGAGGTTACGGTGGAACATGAAATTTTTGATGCAACGGTAGTGAATGGAAAAATTTACTTGCAGGATCATTGTATTACTGAATGTGAATTGAAAATATTTCTGATTAATGATAAATAGATGAATGAAGACTATATTCCACTGACATACGAAACCAGCCACGAACAAGGACCTATATATATGTACATATGAACTGACTGGTATAACGAATTTTGCTATCTTCGCATTTTAAAATCCACAAAAGTTTAACCTAAATTTGTTTCCAATGGAAGAAGAATCCAACCCGGTTTACAAGAACCAGGCCCACGGACAATACAGGGAACTGTTGTATTCCCAGTATGCTGATGGTAAATTTGAAAAGAAAGTAGGTTATCACAGTGAATCTGACAGGGTCACCTTGCAACAAGCCTGGGATCTTTTTAATGACCGGATCGAAGAGGCCAGGCAGAAGGTAAAAGCCGGCAAGGCCAGCCCTATCTTATACTATATGGAAAAAACACTGGTAACCCCAATGGACCTTTCCATGCATGCCGGCATAATGGTCTGGAGGGTTAAACACCATCTGAAACCGAGGGTATTCAAACGGCTCGGAGAGAAGACTTTACAAAAGTATGCCGTAGCCTTCAACATTACGATTGATCAACTAAAAAATGTAGATTAATAAAACTTTTATCTCATGGAAAAAGACAACCTTATGATTGATTATAAGCACCGCCAGGCAGGTCATTGCGAGAGCGGGGCTACCTCCAACCTTTTTAACTTTCACGGTGTCGAATTGTCGGAACCGATGGCATTTGGGATCGGGAACGGATTGTACTTCAGTTACCTTCCCTTCCTGAAGCTTCAATTTGCACCGATGATGTCATTCCGCAATCTTCCCAATACAGTATTTCACCGTTCGATGAAATACCTCGATGTGGATGCTACCGTAATCAAAAATTTCAAAGATCCGAAAGAGTCGATGACGGCATTGGATCGCAACCTTGAAAAAGGAATTCCCACGGGGATGCAGGTGGGTGTTTTCAACCTGACTTTCTTCCCTCCGGAATACCGCATGCATTACAATATGCACAATCTGGTGGCCTACGGGAGAGAAGGAAATGATTATTGGGTCAGCGATACCGTGATGGAACTCCCACAGAAGATCTCTTCGGAAGACCTTCAAAGAGTTCGCTATGCTAAAGGAGTCTTCGCCCCCAAGGGGAAGATGTACTGGATCAACACAATCAGAAAAGATCTGGATATCAAATCGGCTGTAGAAAAAGGAATCAAGAAGACAGTATATGAAATGATCAAGGTCCCATTCCCTCTGATCGGTGTCAAGGGAATCCACTGGCTCGCAAAAGACCTGAAAAAGTGGCCGAAAAAGCATGGAAATGAAACAGCTGCTTTCTACCTTGGACAGATCATCCGGATGTCGGAAGACTTTGGAACAGGCGGAGCCGGTTTCCGTTATATTTACGGAGCCTTTCTAAAAGAAGCAGGCGAAAAATACAACAACCCGGATTTGCTGACCGCTTCAAACATGATGGGCAATGCTGCCAACCGCTGGAGGGAATTTACATACATGGGCGCACGCAACTGCAAAAACCGGTCGAAACCTGAGGAAGATTACGGGAAACTCAGTGACATGCTGCATGAAATTGCAGACATGGAAAAAGAAGTTTACGGTAAACTGGATAAAATAAAGATTTGAATGGCTGAAGATCCCATCATTGAAATTAAAAATCTCAGCAAACGATACAAAGGATCAGAAGAATCTGCCCTAAAAGATATCACACTGGATATTTACCCGCTTGAGATCTATGGACTTCTCGGTCCAAACGGTGCAGGGAAGACCACTACCATCTCTATTCTGTGCGGATTAATTGCTCCAACAGGAGGGGAAGTCAGGATTGACGGGTTTAACCTTCGCAATGAGCTCGACCGGATCAAGCAGGTGATCGGGATAGTTCCTCAGGATATTGCCCTCTACCCTACTCTTACTGCCCTTGAAAACCTCACATTTTTCGGAAACATGTTTGGGTTGAAAGGAAAATCCCTGAAAGACCTGATACTGGATCATTTGACCGTTTTCGGACTTGAAAGGTTTGCAATGAAAAAGATCTCCTCTTTTTCAGGCGGTATGAAACGCAGGGTTAACCTGATCGCCGGGTTGCTTCACGACCCGAAGATCCTTTTTCTCGATGAACCTACGGCAGGGATTGATGTTCAATCGAAGATCGTCATCCTCGAATTCCTTCATGAGATCAACCGTAAAGGAACCACGATCATTTATACCTCGCATTATATGGAAGAAGCTGAAAACCTCTGTTCACGCGTTTCCATCATCGACCGGGGGATCCTTGTTTCGACGGGTAACCCGAAGGAACTGGTTGCCAGTCACCCGGAATTTAAGAATCTTGAGAACCTTTTCTTACATCTTACCGGGAAAGGATTGAGAGATTGAAGTTCAAAGTTCATAAAGTTTGTAAAGTTCATAAAGCATCCAGCATCCAGCTTCTAGCATCCAGCATCAAATGTTCAAATTTTTAGCTGCCGTTAAGAAAGAATACCTTTTGCTGTCAAGGGATATAGCAGGAATTATTATCCTTTTCCTGATGCCGATGGTATTGATCATCATCATGTCGCTTTTGCAGGAAGTCGGCTGGAATGCGATTGCAACCGAACCCAAGTTGGGAGTGCTGTTTGTCAACAACGACCAGGACAGCCTTGGGATCAACATGGAGAAAGGTCTCCGCAATTCCGGTTTCTTTGATGTGATCAATTCCGTGAATCATCTTCCGGTGACTGCAGAATCAGCAAGGGCAGCGGTAAAAAAAGGTGATTACCTCATTGCCATTGTTGTTCCAAAAGGAGTGACGAAGTCGATGCGTGCCAATGTACGGATTGCCGTTGCAAAAACATTGTCAGGCTTCGGGATGTATAATCCCATGCTCCTGAATAATATCGCACAAAAAGAGGCGGATACGGTCACCCTGTTCTTTGATCCAACCATCCGGAAAGCATTTAAAAATGCGGTTGTCAGTTCCATTAAGGAATTCAATTACCGGAGTGAGACCGGGATGGTCTTCAGGTCGTTCAACGCTGAAATGTCGAAGCAATTCCCGGCATATAAACCCGCCGATATCGAGTACAAGGAATCTCTACAGTTCAAGGAAGTTTTCCCGAATTATAAGGAACAGGAAGAGATCCCGACCACGGTACAGCATAATGTTCCTGCCTGGGCCATCTTTGCCATGTTCTTCATCATCATCCCGCTTACCGGAAGCATGATCAAAGAACGGGAAGAAGGCAGCCTGGCCCGATTGATGTCGATGCCGGTTTCTTACATCCACCTTCTCCTGGCCAAGGTTACCGTCTATTTTTTCGTCTGCCTGGTACAAACTTTCCTGATGATCTTCTCCGGGATCTTCATTCTTCCCCTTTTCCACATCCCAATGCTGATAATCGGTAATCATATCATTGCGTTGACTCTGCTGACCATCGTTACGGCGCTTGCTGCACTCGGTTATGGCTTGCTGGTTGGAACCATTGCGAATACCCACCAGCAGGCGGCTGCTTTCGGGGCGGTTTCGATCATAATCCTTGCCGCAATTGGCGGGATCTGGGTCCCGGTATACCTGATGCCCACCATAATGCGTCATGTGGCCGTGATCAGCCCGCTGAACTGGGCAATAACCGGTTTTTACAACATCTTCCTACGCCAGGGAGGACTGATCACAATCCTGCCTTCGGCAATAAAGCTGCTGGCCTTCTTCCTCGCAGCCGTATTGATCACTTATATCTACAGGAAAATTAAAAGCCCCATCAATCAGTAATATGGAACTTATCGACAGAAAAGAGATCAACGTGCGGTTTGGAGAAGTAGATTCCATGGCCATTGTCTGGCATGGGAACTACATCAAATACTTTGAAGACGGCCGGGAATCCTTCGGCGCAAAATATAACCTCGGATACCTGGATGTGCACCGGCATAACATCATGATACCTATCGTGAAGGTGACGTGTGATTTTAAAAAACCTCTCATTTACGGGGATACCGCCATCATTGAAACGAGGTTCATCAACTCGGATGCTGCAAAGATACAGTTTGAGTATTCGCTATACCGGAAATCTGATCTTGAACTTGTGGCCACAGGCAGTTCCTTACAGGTGTTCCTTACGCCTGAAAAAGAGTTGTTGCTCACCGCACCTGAATTCTTTATTGGCTGGAAAAAAAAATGGGGACTGCTGTGAAAGAGAGAAAATGATGAGGCCGGTTTACATAGCAGGAGATAATATAATCACTTCCATGGGATTTACCACCCGGGAGGTGATCCATCAGTTGGAATCCGGGATCAACGGGTTTCAGAAGTACGATGACTGTTCCCTGACCCCGACACCTGTACCGCTTTCACTGGTCCATCGGGATCTTCTTAACGCAAAGTTTCTGGAGATCCTTGTTTCCTGTCACCCGGAGATGCAGGAAGAATATTTTACCCGTTTGGAGAAAATGTTCATTGTTTCGATCCACGAGGCAGTAAAGGAAACAGGGACGAACCTTTTCGGATCCAATTCACTCCTTGTTATTTCAACTACCAAAGGAAATATCGAACTGCTTGAAGAAGGAAAGAAAGACTTCCCGGATCCAGGCCGCATCTATCTTTGGAAGATGGCTGATGTGATTGGTACATTTTTCGGGTTTGTCAACAGGCCGGTGGTGGTCTCGAATGCATGTATATCCGGCGTTCTTGCCTTGAGCACCGCAGCAAGGCTGATCGACGCCGGACTATATAATCATATTGTGGTTGCCGGTGGTGATCTCCTGTCGGAATTTGTAATTTCAGGATTCCTCTCTTTCCAGGCACTCAGCCCGGAACCCTGCAAGCCCTTTGATATCAACCGGAATGGACTCTCACTTGGGGAAGGCTGCGGAACCGTAGTTATTTCATCCGAATTCAAAAAATCAACTGTATTAACCGTTTCAGGATCTGCTATTACCAATGATGCCAATCATATTTCCGGCCCTTCACTTACTGGTGAGGAACTGGCCATGGCCATCGGGAATGCATTGAAAGAAGCCGGGCTGAAACCTGATGAGGTCAGTTTTGTTTCTGCCCACGGGACCGCCACACCGTACAATGATGAGATGGAATCAAAAGCCCTTGAAATTGCCTGTTTGCAGGATATCCCAGTGAACAGCTTCAAAGGCTACTGGGGACATACGCTTGGCGCAGCCGGTGTGATCGAATCCATTGCCACCATCCGCTCCATGGAAAACAACCTGTTGTTCCGGTCGGCCGGATTTAATGAACTTGGAGTACCTGTCCCATTGAATGTGATCCGGGAAAATGTTCATACGCCGGTTCAGAATTGTCTTAAAATCGCATCAGGATTCGGAGGCTGCAATGCAGCCATCGTTTTCCGTAAAATGTAACCGATTATTAAAAAATGAATGAAACCTGTTTCATAACTCAATCGAACATCATCCGCAAGCATGCTCTAATACGGAATGAGAAAGTTGAACTCAATAACGAAATTTTTGTTAATTTTGCAACCTTTATAAAAGCCCTCTATAAAAAGGAAGCAATCAGTTATCCGAAGTTTTACAAGATGGATAACTTAAGCAAACTGGGCTTCCTGGGTGCAGAAATGCTTTTGAAAGACAATGCGTTCCTTGACCGTTACAGAAAAGAAGAGATTGGAATCGTGATCATGAATTCAAGTTCAAGTCTGGATACAGACATGGCTTACAACGAAACGATCAAAGACAAATCCAACTACTTTCCAAGCCCTTCTGTTTTTGTTTATACATTACCCAATATCCTGATCGGAGAGATTTGTATCAGGCATAAAATTAAAGGTGAAAATGCATTTCTTGTTACTGACCAGTTTGATCCAGGAAAGGTCATTGAATCGGTGAAATTGTTACTCGACAAAGACCATGCTCAGGCTTGTCTTTGCGGATGGGTGGAAGTGCTGGGAGATAAATTTGAATCGGTACTTTTCCTTATCGAAAAAGAAAAAACTGTTAAAGAATTTAACCCGGCACGCAAATATTCACCTTTCACTATCGAAAGTTTAACACAATTCTATCAAAACAAGTAATAAACACTATGGACGAGCTGATTGATAAACTGAAGCAAGAAGTCATACAACAACTGAACCTTGAAGATATTTCCGCAGAGGATATTGACCCGGATGCCCCTTTGTTTGGTGAAGGCCTTGGACTTGATTCCATTGATGCGCTTGAACTGATTGTTCTCCTGGAAAAGAACTACGGGATAAAGATTGAAGATCCAAAAGACGGAAAAAAAATATTTTTCTCCATCCGGACGATGGCCGAGTACATTACGGAGCACAAAAAAACCTGATGAATGCCACGACGGATCTTTGTTACCGGATTAGGTATCATCACCGGCATCGGCAATAATCTCGCAGAAACGAAGGATTCTCTTTTTCATTTACGGACAGGGATTGGCAAGATCCAATTCCTTGAAACCAACCTTAGGGATGAGATCCCGGTTTCGGAAGTAAAATGCTCATTGGAGGAATGCTTTCATCTTGCAGGGATCCCTGTTACCGAAGGATATTCACGCAATGCCTTACTTGGAATCATCGCCGCAAAAGAAGCTTACGGAGATGCACAGTTCGGGGATTTCCCGGGCCTGCGAACCGGCCTTATCTCAGCGACCACGGTAGGCGGGATGGATCGCTGCGAATTGTATTATGAAGATTTTCTCACAAATGACAGCCGGAATATCTACATCGACTCCTACGATTGTGCCGATAGTACGGAGAAGATCGCAGATGTTTTGGGCATCAAAGATTACCTTACCACCATCAGCACTGCCTGTTCGTCTTCTGCCAATGCCATCCAGCTCGGAGCAAGGATGATCCGTAACGGTGACCTTGACCGGGTCGTTGCCGGAGGAACGGAAACACTTACCAAATTCCATCTGAACGGATTCAATGCCTTGAAGATCCTGGATAAAGAGCCTTGTAAACCTTTTGATGAAAAGAGAAATGGGATCAACCTCGGGGAAGGCGCTGCATATATTGTTCTTGAATCCGGGGAATCGGTAAAACAATCCGGGAAACCGGTGATCTGTGAGCTTACCGGCTGGGGAAATTCCTGCGAGGCGTTTCATCAGACGGCTTCTTCACCTGATGGGATCGGGGCTTACTTAGCCATGAAGAAAGCGATTGATATGAGCGGCTTGAATATTGGGGATATCGATTACATCAATGCCCATGGAACCGGGACTGACAACAATGATATTTCGGAAGGAAAAGCCATCGAAAGACTCTTTGGGTCAGAAGTGCCACCGGTCAGTTCTACGAAGCCCTACACCGGGCATACGACGAGCGCTGCCGGGGCAACGGAAGCTATCATCTCCATCCTTTGCCTGCTTGAACAGGTGATCTGGCCGAACCTGAATTTTTCGGAACCGATGAAGGAACTACACTTCACTCCTGTTCAAGAACTTCTGAAAGGCAAAAAGGTCATTAATGTGATGACGAATTCTTTCGGGTTTGGAGGAAACGATACAAGCCTGATATTCTCGAATTACGAACCATGAGAAATAAATTACGATTTACGATTTACGAATTACGATTGAATTTTAAGATTGACGATTTACGAATTGAGTTTTTAAAGTTTATAAAGTTCGTAAAGTTCATAAAGTCTGTTTTGTTGCTATTTCTTTTCACCATTTCACCATTTCGCTATTTCGCTATTTTATTAACTCGCCAGCTCGCCAACTCACAAACTCATCAGCTCATCAACTCATAAACTCATCAGCTAATGCCTGCTTTCATCAACGGTATCGGTCTCATTTCCCCGCAGAAAACGGTGGAAACGACGGATTTCCTTCAGGAGATCATGGAATATGATTCCGGGTACCTGAAATGTATCGAACCTCCCAGTTATAAGCCATATATTGACCCGATCCAGTCGCGGCGAATGAGCCGGTTGATCAAGATGGGCATTGCATCGGCAAAAATGTGCCTGAATGAATCCGGATGCACTATGCCGGATGCCATTATTACCGGGACAGGGCTTGGCAGTGTGGAGGATACGGAGAAAATCCTGGGAACGATCCATCTTGACCAGCCTTTTCTGAATCCAACGCCATTCATGCAATCGACCTATAATACCATCAGTTCCCAGATCGCCATCCAGCTGAAATGCCATAACTACAATTCCACCTACGTTCACCGTACGTTTTCGTTTGAAAGCTGTCTCCAGGATGCCCTGTTGCAGATCGCAGAAGGAACAGCACAAGAGGTGCTGGCAGGCGGGATCGACGAGATGACCCTTAACCATATTGCCATTACCCGGCGGGCAGGACACTGGAAAAACGAACCTGTAAAAAACCTGGAGATGCTGAAATGGAATTCCCCGGGGTCAATGGCAGGTGAAGGTTCCGGCTTTTTCTTGCTCTCTGCCGGGAAAACAGATAAGACTTATGCCTGCATCCGCGATGTAAAAACCCTTTATAAACCAGCAAATCCAGATGAAATCAAACTGCAGGTGACTAGCATGCTATCTGCTTCCGGGCTCAATGTTTCAGAAATTGACCTGGTGCTGCTGGGAATCAACGGCGACAACCGGAACGATCACATTTATTATGAATTTGCAAAATCCATTTTCCCGGGTACTCCCCTCTCCTATTACAAGCATCTTTGCGGCGAATACCACACATCATCGGCCTTTGCGCTATGGCTGGCTGCAAACATCCTGAAGAGGCAAACCGTTCCATACATTCTTCGCCTCAACAACGTTCATCGTGAACCGGTCAGGAATATTCTTATCTACAATCAGTATTATAACGTGAATCATTCATTCATACTTGTTTCAGAGTGATGCTGGATACTGGATGCTGGATGCTGGATGTGTGTGTGAGTGTTTTCATTCTTCATTTTATAATATGTCCTGCCTGATTATCGTTACAATCATTTGCACAAAAATCGATAGTTAACGAAGTGAACAGTATCTATAACAGAATGAGATAAATCTTGAGAGCTATGTCATTATTGAATGAAACCTACACCTTATACAACGGTGTAAAAATACCAAAGATCGGGTTTGGCACGTGGCAAATCAGCAATACAGAGGTTTATGATGCCGTTTCTTTTGCATTAAAATCCGGTTACCGCCATATCGATACAGCCCGTGCTTACGGAAATGAAGAAAATGTGGGTAGAGCCATAATGGATTCAAAGCTGAAACGGGAAGATGTATTTATCACAACCAAACTGCCTGCCGAGATCAAAGGATTTGAGGAGGCCCACGACTCTTTTGACAAGTCGATACGGAGACTGGGTATTACCTACCTGGATCTTTTCCTGATCCATGCTCCCTGGCCTTGGAACGACAAGGGCCGCGATTGTACCGAAGGTAATATTGCCTCCTGGAAAGGCATGGAAAAATTGTACAAGGAGGGAAAGATACGNNATATCGTACCGATGGTTAACCAGATTGCCATCTTCATCGGACATACACAGGATGCGTTGACGGAATATTGCCGGCAGCATAATATTCTCGTGGAAGCCTACTCTCCACTGGCCACAGGAAGCGCACTGAAAAGCGAAGAGATCCGCAAAATGGCACAGAAATATGGTATATCGCCGGCCCAGATCTGCATACGTTATCTCTTGCAGAAAGATTTGCTGCCCCTTCCCAAGTCAACCCACCAGAAACGAATCACCGAAAATGCCGAAGTCGGGTTCACAATTTTGGAGGCGGACATGAAAATCCTGGATGCAATTACCAGGGATTTCAGGCGGAGTGAATAACTCGCCAACTCGCCAGTTCACCAGCTTACCAGCTATTATAATGTCACCACTTTGGGGTTAAATGCAGGAATTTAGGGTTAATTGATAATTGACAATGGATAATTGACAATTTTTCTTTGCGAACTTTGCATGGAACTCTGCGGCCTTTGCGGTTAAAGAGAGTTACAGAGTGACAAAGTCACAAAGTCACAGAGTAAATTTAATTATGAATTACCTGCCTATTGGTAGATAGGTGAGGGTGAATTATGAGTCTTGAATGTGTATTGATTTTTCATTCCTTTTAATCTATTGGACTTGAATGGTACTCATAATTGAGCCCCCTCCGA
>PLMO01000122.1 GCA_003142515.1 Bacteroidales bacterium | reverse complement strand
CCACTTACTTTTACAAAGAACCCGTTTTTTCCTATGAAATCCCGGAAGGCTATACTGTTGAATCTACGCCTGAACATATCAATCTTTCTTTACCTGACCAGGCAGGATCTTTCAGGTTTATGGTCATTGTCGACGGGAATAAGATCTCCCTCAGGAGCCAGCTAAGCATTAACAAACCCATATTCTACCAGGCAGAGTATGCAAACCTCAAGGACTTCTTCGACAAGATTGTTGCAAAACATGCTCAACAGATCGTTCTGAAAAAATCCTGATTTTATGTACATAAGAAAACTACTTCTATTCTGTTATTTATTCTTCCGGTTTGCTGATGTTTTCCCGGGTGAAGTCCTGTATCCTGTTTCTTCTATCGATCCTGCATTGCTGAAAAATGCCCGGATAGTGGTTCGCAGCAGTGAGACCAGCATTGAGATCAAATCCCTGAATTCGGAAGTCGTTAAGAAACATTATGTAATTACCATCTTAAAGGTCGGTGCAGAGGAGAGTGCCGGGTTCAGTGCTCCCTATGATAACTACTCCAGTGTGGATGCCCTGAAAGGGTCACTTTATGATGCATTTGGAAAATTGATCTGGCATTTTAATTCGAAAGATATCACTGACCAGAGTGCAATCATGGATGGATTGCTTTATACCGATGACAGGGAAAAAATCATAAAACCCATTCTGACAACTTTTCCCGTTACCGTTGAATATTATTGCGAAACATCTTTCCGGAGGATACTGCAATATCCATCGTTTCTACCTTATGACGAATATGATGAGTCGGTTGAGTATGCAAGTCTGGATATTACCTGCAAAGAAGGTCTTTTCCCACGCATAAAGGAACTGCGGATCCCGTCAAACACGGTTATTTCGGGCGATGGAATTTTTTCCCGGCATTGGGAATTCAGGCATCTTGAATCCATAGAGCAAGAACCGCTTAGCCCGTCATTCGAAGAATTGACTCCTGTGATCTATATTGTGCCTGTGATGTACAAATTTAAAGAGTATCATGGTGATTTTACAACATGGCAGAATATCGGCCTTTGGAGTGCTGTTCTGAATGCCGGCCGTGATACTTTATCTCCTGAGGTTACCCGTCAAATCCGCAGTATGGTAGATACGATCCCCGACAGAAAGGAAAAAATAAAAAAATTATATACCCATCTGCAAAAGTCTACCCGGTATGTGGGAGTGAAATTAGGGATCGGTGGCCAACAGCCGGAAGAAGCCGGAAAAGTGGCTTCCCTGGGATATGGCGACTGCAAAGGGCTGGTAAACTATATGGCTGCAATGCTGAAAGCAGCAGGTATTCCATCCCTGTACACACTGGTCCGTGCAGGCCCTGCGGCCGAACCTGTCCAGAAGGATTTCCCCCGGGATGTTTTCAATCACATTATTCTTTGTGTTCCGGATGACAAGGATACAATCTGGCTTGAATGTACGAACCAGACCATACCGTTCGGATTCCTGGGCAGTTTTACCGACGACAGGGATGTTCTGTTAATAACAAGAGAAGGAGGAATACTGAAACACACACCGGTTTATGGGAAAGAAATCAATATCCAGATCCGTAATGCAGACCTTACCATCGACTCTTCCGGGCAGGCTTTTGTTGACCTTAAAACCAGCTACCGCGGGCTACAATATGAATCGGTAGACGATATGCTCATACTCCCGCCGGAAAAACAAAAAGAGCGTCTCCTGTTAAGATATACCTTCCCCGGGATCAGGATCCTTTCTTTTAATTGTTCTGTTGAAGGTGATAGGATCCCTGTCGCAAAAGAATCGATCAGGATGAGTATCCGGGATTTTGCTTCCATAAGCGGTAACAGGGTCTTTGTGCCTTTTGATCGTTTCATCGATCCGCCGGGGATCCTTAAAAAAGATGACGACCGGGTTTTTGATCTTGTCCTTCATAAGACTTACTGTGACATTGATACGCTGCGGATAAATTTACCGGTGGGATACCATATTGAAAGCATCCCCGCTTCCTGTATGATAAAAACGAGCTTTGGTACACTTTTTTCTGAAGTGAAAGAAATAGACCGGCAAATTTTAGTTGTTCGCCGCTTTGAAAGAGAAAAAGGGCATTTCCCTGCATCTGCCTATAATAATTTTGTCGAATTCCTCCGGCAAGTGTCGAAACAGGATAATAAAAAGCTGGTCATTAGTCATTGAATGATTTTTCCCGGGTGCAAAAAACACACGTCCGATGCTTCTTAGTCAGGTAATGATATCCTTACCTGACTGACCATGACCAAATTCCCCTTCCCATTTTGCAATCACAACCGTGGCCAGGCAGTTCCCGATCACATTTACTGCAGTGCGTGCCATGTCCATCAGCTCATCGATACCCAGGATGATGAAGATGGGCCAGACGGGTAACCCGAAATTGGTTGCAGTACCCAGGAGGATAACCAGCGATGCACGTGGCACCCCTGCAACTCCCTTGCTGATAAGCATCAGCGTAAACATCATGACCAGCTGGGTTTCGAATGACAGGTGGATCCCTGCGATCTGCGCAACAAAGATGGAAGCTAATGCCAGGTAGAGCGTTGTTCCATCGAGGTTGAAACTGTAGCCTGTTGGAATCACAAAGGCAACAATCTTGCGCGGGACGCCAAACTGCTCCATGTTTTCCATGGCGATGGGAAGGGCGGCCTCTGAACTGGTGGTGGCAAAAGCCAGGGTTGCAGGTTCAGTAATGGCATTAATGAATTTCCGCACCGGGATCTTCAGCAGCAGCATGACCGGCAGGAAGACCAGTAGTAAAAGGAGAAACAGCGCGACGTAAAGGGTGCCCAGCAGCTGTCCGAGGTTCACCAGGATGCCAATACCCATATGTCCGACACTATATGCGAGTGCGGCAAACACGGCAAACGGCGCAAAATGCATGATGATGTTGGTAAATTTAAACATCACTTCCGAAAGCGATTCTGCGAACCGAACCATGGGAGTGCGGTACTTTTCTTTCACCATGGCCACGGCGATCCCGAAAAGGATGCTGAATACAACGATCTGCAGAACCTGTCCCTCGGCAATGGATTTGGCAATATTTTCCGGAAAAACATGAAGGAGGATCTGATCCTATGTCTGTTTCGGGACTTCAGGCAGTGTTCCTTGTGCCATCGCCTGCGGGAGGGTCACCCCCACACCGGCCTTGCTGAGATTAATGGCTGCCAGTCCGATAAATAAGGCAAGGGTCGAGATAATTTCAAAATAAAGAATTGATTTCCACCCCATCCGACCAACCTGCCTGATGTTGGAATGACCGGCAATCCCCACCACAAGAGTACCGAAAAGCAGCGGCGCAATGATGATTTTAATCAGGTTGAGAAAAATCTTACTGATAATATTGAGGTGGATGGCCAGCGCCTGGAAGTCGTGGCCGAATTCTGCACCGGCCAGCATACTGAATAGGATCCAGGTAGTGAGCGACCGCTTCCGCAAGGCATGAATGAAAATAAAAGCAAGCACAAACCATCGTGAACCCACTAGTAACGGTTCGGCTATTGTATTTCCGGACCATGTACCGTAAAGATGTAAGCAGATGGAAACAGTAAGGATTCCAAAAAAAGTATAGATCAGGTAGGATGTTGATATTTTCATTCGTTTGATCATTCTATCTTACCCAGAAATACATTCCAGACCCGAAGTTTCTCTTTCCCGAAATTCTTGTCACGCTTTACCAGGTAAATTGTGATGGTTCCGGTTTCGTTGGGGGAAATGATGGTTTTGCCCGACCGTTGGAGCGTTCTGAAAGAGTAAGCAAGGCGGCCCTCATAAACTGAATCATTGATCTTTTGAAAGGTTTCTTTTATACCAACCGAATCCAACCCAAACGGGTTGATAATTTTTGCGGGTTCTGCGTCGGTTATAAAAAGGTTGCGGATCATTTCCCGGGCTTTATCCCTGAAAGGTCCGGCAATGCTAGTATCAGCCACGATGTGGAGGTAATCGTTAAAATCGTAAAATCTCTGTTTCGCCGTTTCCAGATATGCCAGCAGAGATGATGACGATAAGGTGTCGGTCCCGAATGCCGACCGGAGACTGTCGGTTTCAACCCTGATCTTTATCTGTTCATGGTATGCGTCGGACTTCTCCTGGTTGTCGCAACTTTTTCCGCAGGCCAGGAAATAGAATAGGATAAGAGCTAATATTTTTACCGTTCTCCTCATTTTTTTTTCTCATTGATACGAAACCTGAGTACCATGATCTTATTCTCACGCATCTGCGAATTCAGGATCTCAATATTTTTCAGGCTGCCGGAGGGAACAGTCATCTTGTCGATGAATTCCTGTTTGTTGTACAACGCCATCCCGGTTGCTTCTTTGTCGTTAAAAACCTGGCAAATCATCGCCCCGTCATTGATCATTGCTTCGAGCCGGCTTCTCCGTTTTGCCCAGTCGTCCACCTTCATCATCGAAAAATAATGAATTATTAAAGCATAATCATCGGCATGCAGCATTACCATTTCATTGCGGTTCAGTTTCCGCACCATACGCCTGATCGTATCGGTGCGGTAATAAGGGGCTTTTACCACCATCCTGATCAGGCTTTTTTCGGTTTTCAAAAGGAAACAGCCTTCTGGACCTGTCAGGTTTTGAATCGGGGTTTCTCCTTCCAGGATCAGGGTAATCTCTATCTGGCTGTTGGTTATCGGCTCACGTGTGTCGGCATCATAAAAGCAGAACCGGTATTCTTGTGTATTGAATATTTTGAACAGACCGTAAAACAGGGCAATAATAATAAGAACCAGGAAGGGTATCAGAACAAAAAACCGGTTAGCACTTTTTTGTATGGAGACTGCCGGAAGGTTGTTGCTGATAACATCACTGTTTTTAAAAACAAAGTCATCCCAGTTCGCATAACCGGCATACCTGCTCAGCAGGTTAAGCATATCGATCCGGGGAGCTGAAGGCAGGCTGGATTTCATGTGGGTATAAAACCACTTCTCACTGATGTGTGCATTTACCCGGATGCGTAAATCTTCCTGGAAATCGGTAATCTCCTGTCCTTTCCATTCTGCAATAGAAGGGTTGATCCCCGGGTATGACTCTTGCATCATTGCCACGATCTTCGTTTTCAGCAATTCAAAGTGAATATGTTTTTTGCCCGACAAAGTTGATGTGATATTAATGATTTTGTATGCAGAAGCCTTGTAAAACTGTTTACAATCAATTTACAAACGAATTTCAAATCTTCCGGAATGGCATCAGTTAATTTCGATCCCGGATTCAAGGTCAAACCGGACTGGTAAAAACAAAATTAATCAAAAGTGAATCCGCAGACAAAAATCATTCATTTAATATTAAAGGAGACAACACATGAAAAAACAAGTTCAGATTACAATTTCGGTCATTGCCTTTCTCATTCTAACCATCTTGCAACCTGCCGGTAACATGGTTTTTGCCCAGAAGACAAAGGCTGCAATCCGGATCGGGACCTATGATTCCAGGATTGTAACTTTTGCCTGGTCACGCTCTGATTACTTTAAACAGCGCTTGATAAAAATCAACCAGCAGAGCGATTCAGCAATGAAAGCCCATGATACTGCAAGGATAAAAGAACTTTCGGTTGAGGCTATGTCCTACCAACACTTGTTGCACCTGATGATATTCAGTAACGGTTCTATTGGATTTGTCATGGCAATTGTTAAAGATAAACTTCCCGGACTCGCTAAAACCGCAGGGGTAAGTGTTATTCTCAGCAAATGGGAACTGAATTTCAGTGATCCTTCGATTGAAATCGTTGACCTTACAAGCCAGGTAGCACAAATCTTTCAGCCAAAAGAGAACATCGATCAAATGAGCAAAGATATTTCAGCCCAGCAACCGATCCCGATTGATGAGTTTGGAATTGAAACAGATATGCTGGATGGATACTGCAATAGATTTGGCAAAAAATAGCATTACCTTTGGGAAACCCATCAACAAAAAAAGGAGGTAAATTATGATCGAGTATGTTCATTCCCATATTACAAAGGAGCTGGAACAAAACACAAAAACGGATATTATTTTCATCCTGACAGCCATTATTCTTAACATGATCACCCTCGGAATTAATTCCGGACTCGTGGAAAAATCGAGGACTGAATCCTCATCGCTGGTAGTTATGTTTGTTTTTGTTACCCTAATCATACTTGTAAATATCGTGGTGATCATCGGACTTATCAAGGGAAGACAGACCCGGATGAAACTGGTCAATGGTTTGATTACGATGTACAAAGACCAGAATGTTGCAAAATATTACGATGAGTCGTTGCTGAGCAACTACAATGTCAGGTACAATCTTTTCATCATGGTAGTGGTGTGCACCGGTGTCATTGCGACAATTGTCCCATTTATCCTGAGATAAGTCCTTATTGTAACGGGTCTTTCATCAGGATCCTGTGACAGACTGATTGTTTTATTCTGTATTGTATCATTTAAAAAATCTTATCCATGAAACCATCTATAAAAAGCAAATCGCTGATCATAACCGGCATGATCATGATCATGGCAATGACCGGTTGTCCATACGAATCACCGGTTCCTTTGAGCAATTCGTGTAATTCTACTGTCGATCCGGCACTTATAGGTACTTGGGTCTACACTCCAAAAGCTGTTGTCAAGGATACTGTTGAAATCATGAAATTCAACGATCATGAATATTATATGGAATTTCATGAAAGGGGTCAAAACGGGATCAGGAGCACTTCGAGAAGCCGGGGATTTGTGACCATTATTAAAAATCAAAAGATCATTAATTACTGTGAACTTGGAAAGCCGGATAAGTTTATGTTTTTTAAATATGAGATCAGGGATAAGTTAATGAAGACTTTTTCTCCTTCGGATAATTTTATTAAACAACCATTTAAATCGAGTAGTGAGCTATCTGATTTTTTTACAAAGAACATAGACAAGCAAGGCTTTTATGAGCCCCCTGATACGGCGATTCGCGTGAAATAACTGATTTGAAGTTGCAGTTTATTTTATCATGACCAATTGTGTAGTTTCCGTATGCATGCCGGCAGTCAACCTGCAGAAATAATATCCTGCTGTAAGCATGTCTGCTGAGAAAGTAAGGTTATAGATCCCGGCAGCCTGTTTTTTATTCACCAGGGTGGTAATTTCCTGTCCGTATACATTATAGATTCCTAATTTGACGAAATTATCATCCGGAATCTGGTACCTGATCATAGTCTGAGTACGGAATGGATTGGGATAGCAGCTAACAGAATAGTAGTTATCCTTTCCGTGTATATTTTCAATCCCTGTGATTGGTGGAATAATACGGCTATAATAAACATCTTCTTCTCCGTTTAAGGTATTGGCCCATGCGAGATGTGCTCCGATTGAGTCCGATATCATATCGATATAATCCCCCATTTTTTGTTGTTGGGGATAACCTACATGCGGATCGAAAGAGTCGGACAACTTTTCATTGACCGACCAGGTATCTCCCTGATCGTTGGAATAGGAATAATAGAGCGCTGACAAATCTGAACCCGGCGGAGCATCCCGGGTATCGAGCCAGGCAACATCGATCCTGCCATTCGGAGCAACCGACATTGTAGCAAGCCACTGGGTATTAGTGACCCCCGGATCGTCGTTGATTTTTATCGGGTAACCCCATGTCAGCCCGCCATCTGTGCTCTTTGCAAACATCACATCACCGGGATCGGAGTTTGATATTCGTGCTATTGAAGCCAATACATAAACATTGCCCCGGCCGGGACCATTGGAGTGGTCCACATCAATGTTTGCCTGGCCAAGAAGTCCGGCAGGATTAATAGGGCTATCGGCTGTGATGTATCCATCCATATCAACCTCTACAGGAAAATTCCAGCTGATCGTTGAGCCCGGGATCTGGGCGTTTGTGGATGTTGAAATTACAATACCATTATATGAAGCGGATCCGGAAATGTATAATTCTCCGTCATTTCCCACAGCCATTGTCCCCCAATAAGGATCACCGTTTATTTCAGTACAATCTTCAAAACTGCTGCCTCCATCTGTGGAGCGGGTAAAGAAACCAGGTGGACAGGAACTGTAATAGGATGTCCAGAATGCATAGATATTCCCGCTTCCAACACCGCTGGTCCGGTCTATAGTCATCCATTGCTTATCTCCTCCATGCGCATCAGCTCCGGTGTCCCATATGGCGCCGCCATTGGTACTTTTATACACCTTGCAGAGATAATTGACGCCATCATACGTCAAGCTGTTATAATAGAAATTCCCTGACGAATCGTAATCCAGCACAGGGTCGGAACGGAAAATACCCGGATCGATCACCCCCGGGAAAGTCCAGGTTTGTCCGGCATCAGAAGAATAACTCCAACCTGCCTGCCTGAAATCACTATTTACATTGTCGAATTGCCGCCACCCAATAACTATGTTGTTGTGATTTAAAGGATCCACTGCAATGTTCGGTTCGTTGGCTGCATCGCCTACGATATTTTGTCCGCTCGCATTCACATTTACCTGCGTTGTAAAGATGGTGGAACTCTTGTATTTCATTGCAGGAGATGTCCTTTCATTATTATATGGATTGGGAAGATATTTGCTACCAGGTATTTCATGATGCATTTTCATCTTCTCTTCCCGCGGAATATTTATATTCTGAGCAAATGAGAAGACCGGACTTAATATCGTGATCCCTGAAATCAGCAGGATCATTCGGGTTTTATTTTTCATATTCCAGGAGTTATGGATTTTTAAACTTTGATAATTGTTTCGCAGATCAAAATTCATGATTCGGTATCCTATACAAAGGTAATGATTCTCTCTCAGATGAAAAATTGGGAATGAAAAACAAAAAGTGAAAAACATCAAGAGATTGTTTACATCGGCAGAATATTATCGGCTCTCCCTTACACTATCGACAATATAGTCGGTTTCGCCACGCCAGGGCAAGATCCCGTTTTTTTGCCGGTAATGAACAACAACTATATGACTTTCCAGATTGCTTAATTTAGCTGCTAAATTTTTATCCTGAACCGAGAAGAAAAACTTTTCGGATGCCAGGGCGACATTTTTGTTGCTTTCCACGCTGCTCAGGACAAGCTCACCTTCATAGGTTTTGAAAATATTTCCCCGGTATGAGAATTTCTGCAATAATCCTGCACGGTTACCTTCGCTGTATGTGAAATAGTATTTCCAGTAAACGAATGGACCCGAGAGAAGAAGAAGGATAATGACCATCCAGATAAGGAATTTTTTCATAGCTGTTGTTTTTCTTTCAGAAAATGGATTGCAAGTTACTACATTTTTTTCTTTTGACGCGTTACGCGTAACGTGTTACGTTACAGTACTCAATGTGGGAATTATGTAACTTTTTATGGCTTTTTCCCCTTCAAATATCTATTCTATCAATATTCTTAAAATAATTATTATATTTACCAAACAATCGTTCCGTTTAGGATGTTTTGAGTCAGAATGATTATCTAAGGATAAACAATTTTCTTTCCGATGCTAAACTTATCATCTATAGATATTAAAAGGACTAGCATGAAACAATTTGGTTGTAAGGTGTTGGTAATCTTTATTTTACTCTTCCTATTAGTAAATTGCAAGAAGAAAGAAGAAAACCAGATACAAATTACTGTTCCGGCGGTTACAACACAAACACCAGCTGATATTACTACCACTTCTGCAACAGTTGGTGGAAATATTTCCAATAATGGCGGTGGTTCGATTTTCCAAAAAGGTGTTTGTTATAGTTTTAACCAGAATCCAAGCATTTCTGATTCTGTAATTTATGATCATGATGTCAAAATTAATTACACCTGCAAATTATCAGGACTAATTCCTAATACTCTATATTATGTAAAAGCTTTCGCAATAAACAATGCAGGAATTGCATACGGAAACCAGGTCACTTTCACAACATTAAAACAGATAGGCTTTCCCACTGTGATTACTTTTTCAATAACAGGAATAACTCAGGATTCAGCTACGAGTGGCGGAGATGTTACAAATGACGGAGGAGCGACAGTGACAGCAAGAGGAGTATGCTGGAGCATTTCTCAATTACCAACCATTTCGAATAATCATACAACGGATGGCAGCGATACCGGAAGTTTTGCAAGTAAGATTTCCAGGTTATCAATGAAAACCTCTTATTATGTCAGGGCATATGCAACAAACAGCTTTGGGACCAGCTATGGTAACCAGGTTAGTTTCATCACATCCGACAGCTCAAGTGGCCAACCCTGTCCGGGCTTACCTTCAATAACTTATGAAGAGAAAACCTACCACACTATACTGATTGGAACACAATGCTGGTTAAAGGAAAACCTGAATGTCGGAATACGTATCAATGGAATCCAGAACCAGGATCCAGCGAACGGGCAAAAGGAAAAGTACTGTTATGGCGACGTGGAGAGCAACTGCGATACATATGGCGGTCTTTACCAATGGGATGAAATGATGCAGGGGTCCTCAACATCCGGGATACAGGGAATTTGTCCAACGGGATGGCATGTGCCCACCGATGCCGAATGGACAATGCTAACCACCTATCTTGGCGGTGAAAATGTTGCAGGAGGGAAAATGAAATCTAACGCCGGCTGGTACAATGGTGGAAACAGTTCAAATTCAAGCGGTTTCTCTGCTGTTCCTGGCGGCCTCAGGTATTATGATGGAAGGTTCGCTCATATGGGCGATTACGGATATTTATGGTCTTCTCAGGATCATGATACAACAAACGCCTGGTACCGGGTCTTGAGCTATGCTGATACTAAAGTTTCCCGGGACTTTGACAAAAAGGTACTTGGGTTTTCTGTCCGGTGTATTAAGGATTAAGGACCAAATTGATAAATTGTTAATTGTTACCTGTTATCTGTTAACTGGCAACTATTCACTGTTCATTCGATTTGAAATGTAATGTAAGTTGAGTGCTAAGTGAACAGTGAAAAACGTCCAGCGAATAATGAACAACTAACAGTGAACAGTAAAAAACACTATTAGTTGTTACCTGTTATCTGTTAACTGGCAACTATTAGTTGTTCACTTTCTTCAACGTATTAATGGAAGCAATCAGCATTCTGATCAATTCCTTTACTAACTGAACACTGTCTGTGTGTGTTTCTTTTTCCAGACACTGACTCTCAATTAATAAATCCAGCCAGTATTCCGTTTCATTCGCTTCCTTAAGAGCGATCGATAGTTTGTTAACAAAATCGGCTTTCGATTGAGCATATTCCGCCTCTCTTATCAATGCACCAATCGCGGTGCCGGATCGAAGCAACTGACGATACAATATGTACTCTGTTTTCGAATCCTTAAGTTGCCTGCAGACTTCAATGATATTTAAGCCAAAGGCAAAACTCTTTTCTTTTAATACAGATTTTCCTTCCATAGTAATTTTATCCCTTAATCAGGTTAAGAGACAAAAAGTAATATGTCGAGGGAGAAAAAAGTGAACAGTGAACATTGTTCAGTGAACAACTAACAACTAACAATGAACAGTAAAAAACACTGTTCGTTGTTAACTGTTATCTGTTACCTAGAAACTGTTAGTTGTTCACTAAAACTCGTCCGGCATTCTCTTCATCTGCTCATAAGTGAATACCGGACCATCCTTGCAAACATATGTGCTGCCGATATTGCACCTGCCGCATTTTCCGAGCCCGCACTGCATTTTCATCTCGAGGGTGGTGATAACATCCTTCGGGTCGAATCCGAGTTTGTCAAGCGATACTAAGGTGTATTTTATCATGATGGGAGGTCCGCAGGTGATGACCTTGGTATTTTCGATCGTTGGCTTTACTACTTCTTCCAAAACCTTCGGAACAACACCTACATTTTCCTTCCAGGTTTCTTCAGGTTTATCAATGGTAAGAATGACCTTCAGCGAAGGATTCTTTTTCCACTCTTCTATTTCCTCCTTATAACACATATCTGAAGAGGTGCGGGCTCCGTAAAGGATCGTAAAATCCTTGTAATCTTTCCGGTTGTCGATGCAATACTGGATCAGTGAACGTATCGGCGCCAGACCGATACCTCCACCAACAAAAAGAAGGTTTTTTCCCTTGATATCGTCGACCGGAAACCAGTTTCCATAAGGGCCGCGAATCCCAACATCCATCCCTTCTTCAAGCTGGTTCTGGATATCTGCCGTAACAATCCCTGCCCGCTTGACCGAGCAATCAAAATAGCCCTGCCGGGTGGAAGAAGATGAGATACAAAAGGTACATTCCCCATGTCCGAGCAGCGAAAATTCAACGAATTGTCCCGGCATCCAGGTAAAGGATTTCATTCTGACCGGATCATTCATTTTTAAACGATAGGTTCTGATATCGGGTGTTTCATCGATGATCTTATCAACCTTACACATCACAGGGACTAATAATTGTTCCATTTCTTATTTATTTTTGCCCATCTTCTGGCCCCTCCCCCCTGGGGGAGGGGTTGGGGTGGGGTTATATTTTTGCTACTTGATTAACCACATCAAAAATGCTGATATTCACCGGGCAGGAAATGGCGCAATGGCCGCATCCAACGCATAGGTTCATGCCGAACCTTTCCTTGTAATAAACAAATTTATGCAGGGCCCGTTGCCGCCATCTGCGATATTTTACCGGGCGCGGGTTATGTCCTCCGGCCATCAGCGTGAAATATCCGTTGTTGCAGGAATCGTAACTCTTATAGCGAACCCCTGTATCCTTGATCTTCTCATCCGTGATCTTGAAACAATGACAGGTGGGACAGATGAAAGCACAGGTATTGCAACTAATGCAGTTTGAGGAAACGGTTTCAAATTCGAGGGAGTCGAAAAGCTTCTGAAGTTTTGCATTTACTTCGGAATAGTTCATTTTCAGGCGGAACGATGCTTCGAACAACTGGTAATGCTTTTTTATCTCTTCTAAAGATTGCTGACTGCCGACTGCCGACTGCTGACTAAGATTTTCTTTGACAAATCCTTCCCCTTTCTGTGTGACTGCCTGTATGTAGATCTTCCCATCCAGTCCGTTCACGATACGTATGTCATGCGCATCTGAATTTTCTACATCATAATCCAAAGATGTGCAAAAACACTGGGTACCGGCTTTATCGCAACGCGTGGAAATGATAAGGGTGTTTTCTCTTCTTTTCTGGTAATCGGTATCGATGTAATCCCATTTGTAAACCTGGTCAAGCACCTGTAAACCACGGGCATCGCAGTGTTTCACGCCGAGGATGACACGCTGTCCGGTCAGTGGATCCTCATCAGTTTCAGACACGGTGGTGCCGGTATTGTCTTCCCTGAACTTCATGACCTTGGCTGTCTTTGGGAAGAACAGCGGTTTTACGCTCATGGTCATTTCGATGGGAGAATCCGGATCACATTCATCAAGTTTCGATACTTTTTTGTAATCGTACTTTCCGAATTTTTCCACCGGTGCATAAGTTTCAAACTTCCCTATGATTTCCTTATAGAACTTTTGCAGTCCGGTTTTATCTGTTTCAACTATGAAAACGTTCATCGTCTTTTGGGGTTATAAGATAAAATCATCAGGATCGCTCAGGCTGTACTTATAAAAAGCGCCCCGGTCGTCTTTTTCCATTCCCGCCAGGTGCTGCTGGAAGTTTTCATAGATCACGCTTTCATTCTGCTTGTGCAACAGATGCAGCGGCAGGTGACTCGGACAGGCCTTTTCACAGTTGCGGCAATCCACGCAACGCCCGGCTAGGTGTAACGACCACGTCATCAATGCATGCATGGCGCCTGAAGAAGTATTGGCGCCATGATAAAGGGTAGATGTTTCCTGGTCGAGGCAGCATTTGGCACAATAACATAGCGGACAGGAATGGCGGCAGGCATTGCAACGGATGCAATTCTCAAAGATCGATTCAAAATAATCGGCCCGTTCTTCCAGGGCTTTTGTTGCAAGTTCACGGATGTCTACATTGACCTTGTATTCCCGTTTGCCTGTGGGGGTTCCGATCATCTCGTCGTAAACCACGGGATCCGGCATTACACATTCAACACAATTCTGCGCCTTCTCTCCTTTTTCATTCAATACACCTTCACAGCAAATTCCGATGATGTAAACATTTTCTCGTTTCACCTGGCTTTCCGTAAGCATCAGGTTCAGCGCACGGCTGTCGCATCCCTTTACCACCAGTCCGACCCGTTTCCGTTTGGTATGATCCGGCTTCAGGTAGTTGGCCAGGTTGAATACTGATCGGTCGGTAAACACCAGTTTGGGGATTTCTGCCGGATCTGTGATCAGGAAAGGAACCTGGCTGTCATCGAACGAATTTTGTTTATACCCGACGAAATAATCGATCTTATTTTCGGCAAATAACTTCGATGCAATTTCCTGGATTTGTTTTGAATAGTCCATTCTTAAAAGTTTTCCTTTTTATATCTGTGAAGAGGTCCAAGTTTCTTGATGTCTTCGGTTACTTTGGCTACAACTTTGGCAAATTTTGGCCCTTCGGCGGCCGATACCCATGAGAATTGAATGCGGTTTTCGTGATATCCGACGAAATTCAGCAGTTTCTTCGTCACGAGGAACCTCCGGCGGGCATAATAATTACCCGAGATGTAGTGGCAGTCGCCGGGATGGCATCCCGAAATCAGCACCCCATCGGCAGTGGTCTGTAATGATTTTATGATGAACCAGGGGTCAACCCTTGAGGAACAGGGTACGCGTATGATCCGGATGTTGGGCGGATACTGGATACGCGACGTTCCGGTGAGGTCGGAACCGGCATAGGAACACCAGTTGCACAGGATCCCCATGATCACCGGCTGCCAATCGGCTGGTGCTGTAATATCCGGGTTTTCGGCGCTTATAATTTTTCCTTGAGCTTCTTTTACTTCAGTTTCCATTAGATTGCAACTATCTCGTTAATGATTTGAGTATCAGTAAAACCGGCCAGGGTGATGGCCATGCTTCGGCAGATGGCAACGCAGGAACCGCAACCCTGGCAAACACCTTCATTGATCTTGGCTACAGTGCGCATCTCTTTCGAACCATATCCCAGCGGGATCTCTTCGGTGACGATAGCCTGGTAAGGACAAACTGTTATACAGTTCTGGCAACCGCTGCAGAATTCGTTATTGATCGTTGAGATCATCGGGTCTTTCTTCATTGTATCACCGGCAAAAAGGCCACATACCTTGGCAGCACATGCGGAAGCCTGGGCAACTGTATCGGGTATATCCTTGGGCGCTTGGGTACATCCGGCCAGGAAGATACCGGCCTTGGCCGTTTCAACCGGGCGTAGCTTGGGATGGGCTTCCGACATGTAACCATACTTATCATAGGATACACCGAGTAACCGTGCCAGTGCAGGATTATCTTTCGGGGCGATCACTGCCGTTGCCAGCACCACAAGGTCGGCTTCAACTTCGACCACCTGCCCTATCTGGGCATCTTCTCCCCTGACCATCAGCTTATCGCCTTTTTTGTAAATCTTTGATACCCTTCCCCTCAGGTAGGTGGCTGCAGTCTCCACCTGGGCACGTTTCACAAACTCTTCGTATCCTTTGCCTGCAGCACGGATATCCATATAGAAAATATAGGCATGACTGTCGGGTACCTTGTGATGCAGCAGGATCGCATGCTTGGCCGTGTACATGCAACAGATCTTGGAACAATATTCAATGCCTTTGGCCTCATCGCGGGAACCGATGCATTTGATAAAGACCACATTTTTGGGAACCTTCCCGTCGGAAGGACGGACTGGCACGCCATTGGTCGGGCCGCTGGCGGAAACCATCCGTTCAAACTCGAGGGAAGTGATGATATCTTTATACCGGCCCACACCATATTCTTCATAGGGTTTGGGATCCCAAAGGTCATAACCCGTAGCGATGACTACCGCACCGATTTCCCGTTCAATGACTTCATCCACCATCTTGAAGTTGATGGAACCTTTTTCACAGAACTTCGCACAGATGCCGCATTTCCCTTTCAGCAGCATAGTGCAGTGTTCGGCATCGATAACCGGTTTATTGGGAACTGCCTGCGGGAAAGGTGTATAAATGGCTTTCCTTTTATCTATGTTCATGTTGAATTCATTGGGAACCTTCACCGGGCATTTCTGAGTACATGTCCCGCAACCGGTACAGGTGCTGAAGTCAACATAAGAGGCTTTTTTCTTTATTTTGACTTTGTAGTTGCCTACATAGCCTTGGAGTTCGATCACTTCCGAATAGGGGATCAGCTCAATGTAAGGGTGCGAGGCTACATCCACCATTTTCGGGGTCAGGATGCACTGGGAACAGTCAAGGGTAGGAAAGGTTTCATCGAGTTGTGCCATGCGGCCGCCGATAGACGGACTTTTTTCAACCAGGGTAACCGGGATCCGTGCATCGGCAATATCGAGTGCAGCCTGGATCCCTGCAATACCGCCGCCGATCACCAGGGCCCGCTTGGTAACAGGAACAGAGATCTCGTGCAGTTGTTCATTGGCGATGGATTTGGCAACAGCCATGCGGATCAGGTCGGATGCTTTTTCCGTGGCTGCTTTTTTATCTTTCTGGTGTACCCAGGAAGAATGCTCACGGATGTTAGCAATCTCGAGCAGATATGGGTTCATCCCGGCATCCGATAAGGCTTTGCGGAATGTTTTTTCATGCATCCGGGGCGAACAGGCAGCAACGACGACTGAGGTTAGCCGGTTCTGTACAATGGCATCGCGGATCATTTGCTGTCCGGGGTCGGAGCACACGTACTTATACTCGATCGCGATTTTTACCTCTTTGATCTTTTTTGCTTCCTGTACAACCGCTGGCACATCGACAACGCCAGCAATGTTAGCGCCGCAAAAACAAACGAAAACACCTACTCTGGCCATTATTCTACCTCGCTTTCTGCTTCAACAGCTTTTTTAGTTTTTTTCACTTTTTCAGGTTCCGGTATCGCCTCGCCAATGTGTTTCAGCGCCGCTTCAACGGGGACGATGTGTTTAGGAAGTTTTAATTCTTTTTCAGGATAACCGAAGGCTAATGCCATGAGTTGGGTAAAATACATCACCGGAAGATCGAATTTCCTGCCGGTGTGCTTTTCAATATCAGGTTGGCGCATGTCGAGGTTAGACTGGCAAAGCGGGCAGGCAACCACGATCAGGTGGGCGCCGCTTTCCTTAGCGACTTCAAGGATCTTCCCGCTCAGTGATTCCACGATCTCTGTGTCGGAAATGGAGAAGGATGCTCCGCAACATTCCGTCTTATAATCAAATTCCATGGCTTTTGCGCCCAAAGCTTCCATNNGTCTCCAGGCCGATTTCTTCGTAGCAGTACTGAAGCATGGATTTTATATCGATCGTTCCTTTGTATTTTCCCTCGTCGATAACGGTGGAGTTGATCTTCCTGGCTAATTCCGGGTTTTCATCGAGGTGCTTCTTTGTGCCCTTCATCCTCGAATAACAGGAAGCACAAGCGATACCCATGGTTTTGTTTTCCAGCCGCTCGGCGAGGACAAGATTGCGCATGGGCAACGCCAACGCCAGGTTTTCTGTCATAACGTGGGCGGAAGTCGCTCCGCAGCAATTCCAGTCGGGGATCTCTTCCATCTGTACATCCAGGGACTTCATGACCAGCTTCAGCGTATGGTCGAATTCCTCGCTGGTACCGTGTGCCGAACAACCCGGGAAATAGGTTAATTTATTCATGTCAATTCAATTGAGTAGAATGATGGGGTGAAATGTCTGTTATTTGTTTGCTTTTTCAAGCTTCTCTGCCAGCTTGTACATCTTCCGGATGGCTTTGCCGCCTTTGGTGGATTCATGTCCGATGGGGATCTTGCCTTTGAGCAGCGCCTTGGGAGCAAGATGCATGTCTTTGAAAAGGTTCCGGGTACGGATATTGAATTCGGCCATCATACGCAATTCATAATTCCGGCCATACCGCTTGATCATGTCTAAGAAAATATCATGAAACTTCCGTATATCCTTGACTTTTTTGTTTTCGGATCTGTAATTTTCCTCGATGGCAAGATGACGGATAGCTTCCATCACGGCAGGAATGTCGATCTCGCGCGGACAACGGCCGCTGCATGCCGAACAGGTAAGGCAGAACCACATGGAATTGGCCATGTAACATTCTTCTTTCAACCCCAGTTTTATCATTTGCATGATCTCTCTCGNNTGGTAACATTCCAGTACATTAGCACCGCTTTTTTTGTTTACCGCCTCCAGAAAAGTGTTTTTTTCCAGCAATCCTAGTGTAATCATTTCGTACGATTGAAGTGTGAAAAGAACCTTTTGTCTGCAGTTAAATAATTAACAACAGATTAAAAAAAAAAGAAACTTTCTATAAATTTCTTTCGTTTTTTGAACGATACAAAGTTACAAAAAGTTTCGTTTGGAAAGATTTTAAATTAATGCAAGATGAATTTTATGGGTTACATCATAACTGTCTTCATCGAAAATGATTCTATACCCGGGATAATTGTGCTTCCAAAATAAATTGCCTGAACTGTCGAATTTATAAAGCTGAATTTTGTTTATTTGGTTGAGATCGGAATAATCTGTCAATAATAAATAATCATTTTATGGATTTTCTCACCTCACCCTAGGGGGTGTCTAATAAGTTTATTAACTCAAGTTTCGCAGTTAAAGAATAAACGTATAAAAATATGTTAATAAGTGTGGCATAACTTGCAATAATCAGGAAACACCCTCTGATAAACTTACTTGCCTGATAGCAGATGATACGGTTTTGCCTAAAAAAAGAAAAGGGATCGAGGGTA